>NZ_JAVJQN010000010.1:0-59373 GCF_040218245.1 Coleofasciculus sp. E1-EBD-02
TAAGGCTGATATCGAGCAACAACGCCGGGTATCAGCCAAGCGCAAGCGTTAACGGTCATCGACCAAAAGTTACACCGTGGACTTATACCAAGGCAGAATTACTTATGGGTAGGTTTGTCTAGGTTTTTAGAAGCGGTTCATACCAAACCTGGCGATAAATAAGTTCTAGTTCACTTCCCACCTCTGCAAAGTAGTCCATTTGCTGGGAGTGTAACGTGACGATAGTTCGGAGAATTAAAAGCGCAATAATTGCCACAATCATACCCGCTGCTGTAGTAATTAGCGCTTCACCAATACCTCCAGCCACTTTTGTTGCCTCAACCGTTGTTCCTCCCCCACCAATTTTTAGGTTATTGAATGTACTAATTAAACCCGTAACCGTTCCCAATAGACCCAATAGAGGGGCAACAGCGACAATGGTTTCCAGTAGTTTTTCCCCTTTTCGCATTTTGATTAATTCTTTATCACCAGCAGCTTCCATGGCTAAACGAAAGGTTTCTGGTGTTGGCTGTTTTAGCTTGAGGGGTGCATAGAGAAAGCGACCAATGGGCAAGTGTTGAGCCGATTCAGCGATGTCTCTAGCCTGTTCTAAGTTAGAATGTGCCGTCCCTAGCACATCGTTAACCAGGGTGGCTTCTTGGCTTAATAATTGAAACCAAAACCAAGCACGATCTAGCCCACAGGATATCGTTAATATAGATAATCCCAGCAGGGGCAGCATGACGAAACCGCCTTGGATTAATAAATCATAAACTCTTGTCATTTAAGAAAATCTCAGACTAATTCCGCACAATCAACCCTGGTAACTTTTATCTTATAACGGTACAGACCTATTGTCCAACAGGTAAGGAGTTAGATTTCCGACGGGTTCCGGTCGGGGATTTATCTTTAGTTTAACTATTTCGCGATCGAGCCTGGAGTTGATTTAATGTGCTTTTGGGTTTATTTCACTGTCAAATTACAAATTGTAATTTTATGTTCTTTTCCTGTTTTTTTGAGATTCAATGAATGACAGCTCTTTAAAAAGGTTACGAATTTAGCGTTGATGTTTAAACCTTTAAGTACCTGAGTAATTCCTTGCTTATGCTGTTTGCAGAATTCACTGCCTACATTAGAAATGGGAACATAGGTTTGACCTGAAGCCGCCATGAGCCTTTTCACGATTCTAGTTAATTCCTGTTCTAACTCAACCTTGGAGCGAATCATTTTATTTAAAGAACTCTCTAAAGCTGTAGATTCAGGCAAGACATTGGAGTTAGGCGTGAAATCGGAAGGATTGCTTTCAAACAAGGTTACATATAACTCTGACTGTTCTGGTAAATCATGTAACACAAACTCAGACGGATAATCGCGAAAAAAATCTTGAACCGTTTTGCCGGGACAGTGCAATGAGACTAAGTGACTGATCCTGGTATGGTGATGGCTGCCAAATAAAGTGGAAACCTGAGACAGTTCCACCCAAAGATTCCCGGTGCGAGTTTGTTCAAGTCTAATAATCGCTTTGATTTGATTAATAAATTCTTCTAGACCAGGGATTTCCGGGGACGGATTCAGGCAATGTCTTTGAGTTTGGTTCGTATTACTATTTAAAACGGTGATATTATCCCCTTGTTTGCGAACTAAATAGACGGTAAATCCATGAGTCTGAAGTGTATTATAAAGATGAGTCATCCCGCCATCTGAGGAGCAAACCAATATTTCCCTGGCATTGGGATAATGGATAAAAATTGATGCTCCCACCGTTGCCATTTTCATATCGGCACTATCTTTCCCCGGTGGAACGTGAATCAGTTCATACCCACGACTGTGGAATTCTGCGTCTTTTTTGCCGAGGCTGCGCCAATTGGCAAAGGCGACTTTAATTTGAATCGCATAGGTACAGACTTTTGCCAGGAATCTTTCAGTTTCGATATCCAGTTGTAGGTTTTCGGCGTCGAGTAAAAGAATGGCAATACCTGGGGAATCATTAGTCACTGAAGCCGGAGAGGAGACAGATTCAGAACTATCTGAACTGACCACTTTCAGCGACGCTGATGGGGAAGTTTGGGGAATTAAGGACTGTAGAGTTTGAGTCAATTCACCAAAACTGGGTTGTGTAAAATAGCTGGGAAGGAGTAAAATTTCTAGGAAACGCCGTAGGTTTATCATTTTGGTTTCCTCGTCCTCAGCTTGAGTCAGTCTAGCTTTTAGCTTCGTGATCAAGACAGATTGATTGTGGGAGGTGTGCCAAGGAATCTTCCTGTACTTTTCTTTGAGGAGTTCCGGATGCTGCTGTTGGATATCCAGGACGATTTGGTAAACGCGATCGCATATTTGATCAATAATTGCTGTATCAGTTGCCAATGGCGCACTGGACGGATCAGACATATCACGAAGTAGCACAGAGGATGGCGTATGCATCCATAATAAAAGAAAGAAAAAGCTTTACACATCTTAATTAACTATGGCGAGAGATCTGCGGGCATTCATCCAGCTTTTAGAGGAACGGGGACAATTACGCCGGATTACGGCGTTGGTTGACCCGGATTTAGAAATTGCCGAGATATCCAATCGGATGCTACAGGCGGGGGGACCCGGACTATTATTTGAGAATGTCAAGGGTTCATCATTTCCCGTCGCCATCAACCTGATGGGAACCGAGGAACGGGTGTGTTGGGCGATGAATATGGAACATCCCCAAGAGTTGGAAACATTGGGGAAAAAGCTGGGAATGCTGCAACAGCCGAAACCACCGAAGAAAATTTCCCAGGCGGTGGAGTTTGGCAAGATTTTATTTGATGTCGTCAAAGCCAAACCAGGACGCGATTTTTTCCCCGCCTGTCAGCAAGTGGTGGTGGAAGGAGACGCCCTAGATTTAAATAAACTGCCCCTAATTCGTCCCTATCCAGGGGATGCGGGCAAAATTATTACCTTGGGGTTGGTGATTACCAAAGACTGTGAAACGGGTACTCCGAATGTGGGTGTGTACCGTCTGCAACTCCAATCCCGGACTACCATGAGTGTTCATTGGTTATCGGTACGGGGTGGGGCGAGACACCTACGCAAAGCGGCGCAGAATGGCAAGAAACTAGAAATTGCGATCGCACTTGGGGTTGATCCCTTAATTATTATGGCAGCCGCCACGCCAATTCCCGTAGACCTTTCTGAATGGCTGTTTGCTGGACTCTACGGCGGTTCTGGGGTGCAACTGGCAAAGTGCAAGACGTTAGATTTACAAGTCCCGGCTGATTCCGAGTTTGTCTTAGAAGGGACAATCACACCAGGGGAAGTATTACCCGATGGACCCTTTGGGGATCACATGGGGTATTACGGCGGCGTCGAAGATTCCCCAGTGATTCACTTCCACTGCATGACCCATCGCCAAAACCCCATTTATCTTACCACCTTCAGTGGGCGTCCCCCCAAGGAAGAAGCCATGATGGCGATCGCACTCAATCGGATTTATACGCCAATTTTACGCCAACAGGTATCCGAGATTGTGGACTTCTTCCTCCCCATGGAAGCCCTCAGTTACAAAGCCGCGATTATTTCCATTGATAAAGCCTATCCCGGACAAGCGAGACGGGCGGCTTTAGCCTTTTGGAGTGCCTTACCCCAATTTACTTACACCAAATTTGTCATTGTTGTGGATAAAGATATTAATATCCGTGATCCGCGTCAAGTGGTGTGGGCAATTAGTTCCAAAGTAGACCCGACGCGAGATGTCTTTATTCTGCCGAATACGCCCTTTGATAGTCTAGATTTTGCCAGTGAAAAGATTGGTTTAGGCGGACGCATGGGGATTGATGCAACGACTAAAATTCCTCCCGAAACGGAACATGAATGGGGTGCGCCATTGGAATCCGATGCGGATGTTGCGGCTATGGTGGATCGGCGTTGGGTCGAGTATGGCTTAGATGATTTGGAATTAGGAGAGGTTAATCCGAATCTGTTTGGCTATGATATGCGGTGAACAAATTTATACGTGATTAGGAGATAACCCTTGACCGAATCAAAAAAAACAATCAAACCCTCAGCCCAAGACCTTGAAAATGAAGTCAAAGGAATGCAGGAACGCGGTGTTACGAATGCGGAGGTGCTTCAAGCCATGGCAGTTATTGCTGATAAACAAGGTGATTCTACCTTAGCCAGAAAACTCGCCAATACAGCCAAAGAGTTAGTTAAAGAAAGCCAAATTTAAATCAAAACCATGTCCTCTTTCCGAAGTGAAGGGTCACGCGCCATGTCTTAGAGCGAAGCGAAGGATTAATCGGGGCGGGTTTAGTTGCATCTGGGTCAAAAAGAGACGATAGTAGTGAAACCCGCCCCTACACCCCTCAAAACTTACAAGTAATACACAACCGACGCTACCGGACTTGATATGACCAGTCAACCTAATTTTCCTGGTATGAACCCCTACCTGGAACGACCAGACATTTGGCCCGAAATCCATTACGGGTTGATTAGTGGGCTAATGAGGACACTCAACCCAGTACTTAACCCCAAATATCGGGCGGCTGTCGATAAGCGGGTTTACCTGGATTCTGTTTTAGTGGGTATTCCTGATACAACGGTGATTCAGCAAACCCCTAATCGCACTACAACCTCTACCTCAGCCGCCGTTTTGAGCCAGCCTGAGCGCGTGGCGGTACCTATGCTCGAAGAAATAACCGAACGCTTTTTGGAAATTCGCGAAGTGGCTACTCGCAAGGTTATTACGGTTATTGAAGTGCTATCACCCAAGAATAAACGATCGGGGGAAGGGCGATCGCAGTACCTCAAAAAGCGTCAAACTATACTCAATAGCCAAACTCATTTGGTCGAAATTGATCTGCTCAGAAGTGGTGAATCCATGCCTCTGGAAGGTGGATGTAAAGCAGACTATCAAATCTTAGTCAGTCGAGCCAATGAAAGACCTGCTGCAGAACGCTATCCCTTTGATTTGCGGGAACCAATACCCGTCTTTTTATTACCCCTGAGCGCCGCAGACGTTGAACCTGCGATCGATTTGGCTGCCTTACTTGAACAAGCCTATCAGGAAGCCGCCCTTGACTTGGTGGTTGACTATTCGATGCCGCCAGAACCCGCCTTGAATGAAGCAGATATGGGTTGGCTCGATACCTTACGCTAAGTAGTCAGACACCATTCAAGTTGAGCATAAGGACAAGGGAAGAAGAAACGGAAAATAGTCAAAATTTGACATTGTTTAATATTTCTTAGTACAACGAACATCATTGTTCTCCACTTCAATCCCAGAAATAGTAGAACGAGTTAATTCAGTGCCGAGGCAATCCGCCTTGGCATTTTTCTGCAACACTATATGACATAAAACACCTATTTATTGGAGTTTTATGGTTCATCTTTGGTTCATCATATTTTGGAACTAAAGATGAGCCACAAAAACGATAATTATCTTGCCCGTCTGGAACAAATCCGGTGGGGTAAGTATCCCCAATGCCCCTATTGCCAATCAACTCATTCTCGACGCTTAAAAAAGGAACGTCGATATCAATGTAACGAATGCTTTACTTCATATAGCGTTACAGTTGGGACTCTGTTTCACAAAACGCATGTTGACTTAGAAAAATGGTTTCTGGCAATTTATCTGGTTCTCAATCCTCTGGAACGGATTAGTGTACGTCAGTTAGCGAAAAAGATTGGAGTCAACAAGAATACCGCCTCCTATATGATTACCCGGATTCGTCAGGCAATGACTCAAGAGGCGGACTTGCTACAGCGACTTGTTGAAATAGAGTTTAAATGAATTACAAGTCCAGTGACATTAACCCCCTAAATTAAAGCCATTTGAGTTACCTCCCCTTGGTAAGGGGAGGGTTAGGGTGGGGTCTGTCTAAAGGTATTGGAGATTTGTCAACTTAATCGGTTAACTCTTTTTGGGAATGTCTAAGGAAGAAAGGTATTTGGACAGTGATTCTCCCAATAGTTCTTCGGGTGTCTTTTTTTTCTCTGGCTTTTTAGCCGTAAATCCACCAAAGAACCAAACCCAAAGCGAAGCATAGAGGAATAGTATGAAAAATGGTGACAACATAATCGTTAACGGTAGATAACCCTAATCAAACTAATCCCAGAGATAGGGAAGACGGAGAGTACCATCTTGAACTGCCTCTGCGACTACTGACAGTTAGGAAACTTTCCTTACATCTAAGTGTAGGACTGTGTGTCGAAAAAGTCTCGACCGCTAACTGGGACAGTAGAGACGCGCCATGGCGCGTCTCTACTGGGTTTTTGGCGGATGTCAACTGAATTCTATCCGTTATATAGCACTACTAGAGAGCAATGTTCTCCCGATAATATTGTGTGCATTTTTTTGAATATGATGGCTAACAATTTGCTGAATTTTATGATGCAAATGTTTTTCGGTATCTTTAAGGCTTGCCAAAAATGTCAGTAATCGTTGTTTATCTAATAGCGGTAAGTCCCTGAGCAATTCTTCAGCTTCCTCTAACATTCGCTCTTGTGCCTCTGGCATCAAAGTGATCCAGTTGGAATATAATAGGTTGCGTTCGACGATCGTCAGCTTCCATTGATATTCGGGCATGATGCTTGTCCCACTTAATCATTTGCTATCTGTAAATCATCCTAAATGAAAGACTATGAAGGAATGGCAAAGACGGCTCTTTCGGTTGTAAAAAGATTGTAAATCTAGCCATTTCTTCTTGACCGATGCCCTAGTGTAGCGCTGCGGAAATACTTGAGCAGCTTTGTAGATTACGATGAAGCAGGGGGAGCAGAGGGAGCAGAGGGAGCAGAGGGAGCAGAGGGAGCAGAGGGAGCAGAGGGAGCAGAGGGAGCAGAGGGAGCTGGGGGAGCTGGGGGAGCTGGGGGAGCAGAGGGAGCAGAGGGAGCTGGGGGAGCAGAGGGAGCAGAGGGAGCAGAGGGAGCTGGGGGAGCTGGGGGAGCTGGGGGAGCTGGGGGAGCAGAGGGAGCTGGGGGAGATGTTAGCTGTTCAGTTATTTCTGCCAGGATGCACTAGGAAAGGGCGGGTTTTGAACTGTTATCGGTTATGTGTCGATAGGTTAGTTCCTAAACCCGCCCCTACAGATTATCTTGACCTGGAGGCGATCGCATTCCCTACTGATTGTCCGCCAGCGCCTTGGTGCGAGCTTGAAATCCCGCCGACTTCAGCCTGTCAACCATACCTTGATAATCTTGTACCCAGTATTTAGGATCAAAGCGCACAAATTGGCTCTGATTTAACGCCCCAACCCTAGCGATAACTGGCACTTTTTGCGGTTTCCTCTCTCCTGATTGTTCTTGCAAAATCGATTGGAGACGTTGCAGGGTGGCTGTGTCCACGCGCTGGGGGGTCAGTTCCACGATAATCATTTGTGCCGTTTCAATCGGTTCAACATCTTCGATAATCATCTGGATTTTCTCATCTCGTTCATCCGCCTTCCCCCAAACAATTAAACGGGCATCCTTTTCAATGAAGGAACTAATTCGCTCAAACGTTTTCGGAAAAATAACGCCATCGGCTTGACCGGTGAGATCTTCCATTTGCACAAATGCCATGCGATCGCCACTTGTTTTGGTATTGTGAAATTTGACCTCAGTCAGCATGACAATGGCACTCAGGATGGTGCGTTTATTTTGATCGCCTAATTCGTTGAGGTTAATCGGAGTCAGCACCTGATTGGCGACGGGGCGCACGGATTTTAGGGGGTGATCCGAGACATAAAAGCCGAGCAACTCTTTTTCTTGCTGTAGCTTTTCTTGAGCCGAGAAATCCTCAACCTGCGGGGTTTTCGGAGCAGCTTTCCATGCCTCATTCCCATCACTATCGTTATTATCCGTGTTTCCTAACATATCAAAGATATTAATTTGACCACTCTCTCGATCCTTCGCCCGATCTTGCGCCCAACTAATCAGCACCTCTAAATCGTGAATCAGTTGTTTGCGATTATGTTCTAGGCGATCAAACGCCCCGGAGTAAATCAGGGATTCCAAGGCGCGACGATTCACCACCCGCAACTCCACGCGATCGCAAAAATCGGCTAATGACTGAAAATCCCCGTCCTTATCCCGTTTCTGAAGGATATTATCAATCGCCCCCTCGCCCAAATTCCGGATTGCCGAGAATCCGAATAAGATTTTGCCAGAGACTGGGGTAAAATCGACGTGCGATCGGTTAATATCCGGTTGCAAGACATCGATGCCCATGGTGGTACAGGTGGCGATGTACTTCTGCACCTTATCCTGATTCCCACTACTGGCTGTCAGCAGCGCCGTCATGTACTCCACCGGATAATTGGCTTTCAGAAACGCTGTCTGATAAGTAACATAGGCATACGCCGTGGAGTGGGACTTATTAAAGCAATTGGACGCCACCGAGCCATTGAAGAGCAGAAAATTATGGTCGCGCTCGACGCCAATGTCATAGACTGGTTGAGTACCCAAGGGTTTACGACCGATAATTTTAACCACGTTTAGAACTCCTTAAATCGTTTCCAAATTGCGCTGACATGCTAAGAGCCGGAATTGTGGGATTGCCCAACGTAGGCAAATCAACCTTATTTAACGCCCTCGTCGCCAATGCTAAAGCAGATGCGGCGAATTTTCCCTTCTGCACGATTGAGCCGAATGTTGGGGTTGTCGCTGTACCCGATGAACGGTTGTCCGTGCTGGCGAAGATTTCCACCTCTGAGCAAATTGTGCCAACTCGGGTTGAATTTGTCGATATTGCTGGATTGGTGAAGGGGGCGAGTAAAGGCGAGGGACTCGGGAACCAGTTTTTAGCCAATATCCGGGAAGTGGATGCCATTGTCCATGTGGTGCGCTGTTTTGATGATGAGAATATTATCCATGTTTCCGGTTCCGTTGATCCAGTACGTGACATTGACGTAATTAATCTGGAACTTGCGTTAGCGGATTTAGCCCAAGTAGAACGCCGCATGGAACGCACTCGCAAGCAGACGCGGACGAGTAAAGAGGCGCAGTTGGAACTGGAAGCCTTGGAAAAGTTGAGCGCGGGATTGAATGAAGGTAAATCGGCGCGAAATATTAGTTTAACCGAAGACGAATCCGAGGCGGTGAAGCCGTTAGGATTATTGAGTGCAAAACCGATTATTTATGCGGCGAATGTGTCAGAGGATGATTTAGCCTCTGGGAATGAATGGGTGGAACAAGTGCGCCAAGTGGCAACCTCTGAAGCGGCAGAAGTTGTGGTGGTTTCAGCCCAAGTCGAGTCAGAATTAATTGAGTTACCCGAAGAGGAACGGGGCGATTTTTTGGAGTCGTTAGGTGTAGAAGAAGGGGGATTAAAATCCTTAATCCGGGCTACTTATGAGTTGTTAGGATTACGCACCTTTTTAACCACGGGACCCAAAGAAACCCGGGCTTGGACAATTACAGCCGGAATGAAAGCCCCCCAAGCGGCTGGTACGATTCACACTGATTTTGAGCGGGGATTTATTCGGGCGGAAACGGTTGGTTATGATGATTTAGTCACGTCTGGATCAATGAATGCGGCGAAGGATAAAGGATTAGTGCGGGCGGAAGGGAAAGAGTATGTGGTGCAAGAAGGCGATGTGATGCTATTTCGGTTTAATGTTTGATCTAGCCCTCGCGCCAAGTGATGATAGACAAGGGAAACGCCGACAACCGCCGACATCATGGGTACACGCCGGGGTTTATGGGCGCACGCCGTGCGCCCCTACTGTTTCAATGCAGCTAGCAAAAACCCGATCGCGCCAAATAATTTATCTAAATCTGTAATCGCTATTCTGATTTTCTCTTTGGTAAAAATATCCTCCACAAGCCGCCCCAGTTGCCATAATTCTCCATCGGTAACAATGCCATAAACAGGTTTTGTTTCATTCTGGTTCATCTTCTGTGCAGCAATTAACTCCGCAAGGCATTGTCCCCACTCTTCAATAAAGTTATTCTGCTTGGCTTCAATAACGACGACAAGCGGTAAACCCAGTATGGTTTTTCCGAGTTCTGATTTTGTTGATATTAAATAATCAGGTGTGCCTGTGAGTTTATGATCATAAGTAATGGACTTATGACTCCAGAGTGTGTATTTATCAACAAAGCTTTTATAGACTTCTCTTAAGATTGGATAAATAACATTTTCACAGCGAGAGGCTTCAGATGTAAAAACATCTATATTTTCTAGGTTAAATTCAAATTCGTTACGGAAATTATCCGAAGGGTTCAAGTTAATATATGAAATAAAGCTTTCTTCTGAATACTTGATATTGTATTCTTGTTGAACTTGAGCCAGGGATTTGAAGTCTGTAAATGCCATAGGTTGTCTAACGCCTTGTTCACGAATTTTATTTTTTATATTTTCTTGTACTCCAGGGGAAAGGTGCGTTACGCTTCGCTAACGCACCCTACGAACCGGGGCGATTGGAAATTCATCAAACTTGATTATGTCTGAGTCGGGTTTCCTGGTATCAAAGCGATAACTTCTGACAATTCCTGTGCTGGTGTCTAAGATGCTAAATACGGTGATATCGTTACTGGCAATATATGGTAAGGGTTGGTTATCCTCACCTAGTAAGGGTGCAATTGTTGGCAGAATCGGTTCTAATCCATTGGGATCGCCTGTAGCCGCGTAGTCTTTACCCTCTGGCACTTTACGCTGTTTTTCGCCTAGGTAAGCCCCGTAAGTATTCCCCACATTGGATGATTCCAGAAAATGGATTCCCTGAGGATTGACAAAGCGATTCCAGAGATGGGAATGTCCATATAAAACCAGTTGTACGCCTGCGCTTTCTAGTAAGGGGATCACATCCCGTAGAATATAATCGGCTTGTGGGGGATAGTCATAACGCACCGCCATAATCGTTCCATTCCTATCTCGTTCTATAATTTGTATGGGGTCAGTATAAGGTGGGACAATATTGTCTCCTAAAGAGTGGGGGGGATGGTGAAACATGACGATTTTATAGTTGGCTTGTTGGAACTCTGGACTGTTGAGTTCTGCTTTGAGCCAGTTATACTGAGGACTTCCCGGTTTAATTGGTTCAAAAATATGCTGTCCATATCCCCAAGCCGTGGGATCATTTAAATCCGCTTCTCGTTCCCGATATCGTCCTTTGGCATTGGGTTTGAGGCTGGGTGTTCTCCAGATGTTGGTAATATACAGGGAAATTAGACGAATATCACCAAAGGTTATGGCGTAATAGTTCTCGTTTCCCGGTAGCGTAAAAATTTCGTTGTAGGTGTCGGTATTAAAGGAATGCTCTTTGAGCCAAATGAGAGGATTATTCGAGTTCGACTGGGCGGATGTTTGTTGATAAATTTCTGCTGCAACTTGGCGAGGAATTGGGTCATTGAACTGGTCATTTAATCCGCTATCTGTAGAAAATCGTCCCATGACCTCGTGATTTCCTGTGGCGGGAAATAAGGGCGCATGTTGAATTAACTCACCTCCGGTGTAGCGGGTAGTAATGTTATTCTTCTCCAGTTTATAGTCAGCCTGTCCCTGAAGTGCGGGAAAGAAAGCACCACCGCGATTATCATCAAACCATTCGGAAGCGCGATCGGGAATATTTACTAAGTCTCCCGCCAGAAAAATGGCATCCACTTTGCCTACAGTTTCTGCTACCTTTTGTAAATTAGCGGCTGTCATGGGCATGAGTTGATGATCTGAAGTGAGCAGAATTTTCAGGGGGGTATCAGGGGGAGGTGCAGCGGCTAAGGTAAAGGGGTTACTCTTGATGATTTGTCCATCGTTCCGCACGCTGGTTACTTGATAGGGAACTCGTTCACCCGGAGTGAGTCCCGTTACCTCGGCTTCATGTCGCCAGATATCCCTTAGTGTCGGTTTCTGGTAAACTTGAGCATCTTCGGTTTGCTCACCAACACGGGACTTTTGGTCTTCCCGGGTGCGAGTGAGTTTGGTGGTATTCGCGATCGCAACCCGCCTCAGTCCTTTTCCATAAGCTACACTATGACGGGTTCCAGCAAATTCTGTAAACCAAACGACGCGCACCGAGGTGTCAGTGGGCAATTGTAGAAACGGATCAGTCAGCAGTTGCGCTGGGGTCAGATAAGTGGGTGGTTGGGTGAACAGCACAACGATGGGTGCAAGCGCAATGAAGACGACAAGTAAACCTGCAATAAGAAGTGGGCGACTGGTTAAACGATTGACCATGAATCGTCCTCGATACAAGATTAGATGCAATACTGCTCAGTTAAACAGGAAAGTGGGAGTCTGTTCAGGCGTTATTTACGATAACATATTACCTCGACTACTTCTTGTTCTTTGGTTGTTTAAAGGGAAGAACTGCTCGTATCCTGAGAAAAGAATTTTTCCACGTAAAAAAGATACTTTCATTCTCTAGATGTTATTTTCACGACACCACAGATAAGGATAAAATTTTACAATCAGCAGCCTACTGTTTGGAAATAGCTATCCTGGGCTTTCCTAGAGGTATTGCTGAACGTTCAGGGATGTAATCTAAATCACTTTAACTGACTGTGAGAAATTTACTTAGTCGTTTGGATCTGTCCTATCTCTACGTTTTAATCGGAGAAGCAACTCTCGCTCTGACGTTTGCCTTCTATATTATTCTCGCTCGCGTCCTCGGGCCTGAGCGATATGAGATTTTCGCGGCTGCTGTTGCCTTGGGAGCTATCCTTTCCCTGCTCATCCAGTTTGGGTTTCCAGCACTACTGACTCGCGAGGTAGCAGCCAACCCAGTCGAAGGGTCTAAATCGACAGGTCAGTTTCTGATTGTTGAGGGATTAAGCTTTCTGCTCGTTCTTATCCTTCTCTTTCCCATCGCTCGTTTATTAGGTTACCAAGGTGAGGGTTTAATTGTCTGCTACTTAGTCATCTTTGCGGAACTGTGTCGTAGTGTGAAAATGACGCTACGCGGTGTTCTTAAAGGAATGGGATGGTTTAGAAGCGAAACGGTTTCCGTAGCCATAGAGCGATTTTTCGCTGTGCTGCTTTCATGTGTCGTTCTGTTTCTATCGAAAAATTTAGTATGGGTAGTCGGAACGTTTGTTCTTGTCCGTTTCCTGGATATTGTGGGGTTGCTGGTTTACCTGAGTCGGAAAACTTCGATCTGGTTACCTCTAAGCCTGAATGGACTTTGGCAATCTGTTCGGACAGCTTACCCATTTGCGCTATCTGGGGTTCTGTGGATTCTTTACTATCAGATTGATGTGGTTATGCTCAAGGGATTAGCTCCTACCGGGGAAGCGGGGTTCTACAGTGCAGCGTACCGGATGCTGGAAATTTTTACTGAGTTGCCACAAGTTATTTTCTATGTTGCCTTCACTCGATTTGCTCGATATTATGCCAACGAACCTGAAAAACTTCCAGAGCAGATTTATAAGTGTACGCGCCTGCTTTTAGGGATAGCTTTGCCTGTGATTGTTGTGGCAGGTTTTACCCAAACTATGTTAGTACAAATTATTTATGGCGAAGCCTTTGCTCCTGCTGTCAAACCTCTGGCTATCCTGCTACCCAGCTTGAGTTTCAAAATGTTTGGCACCTTAGTGCAAAAGTTACTTCAAGCTACCGGGCGAGAAAAGCAACTGCCTACTCTTATGTTTGGAGCAACAATGACTAATGTGATTTCCAATTTTCTTCTTATTCCTTATCTAGGAGGTGTTGGTGCAGCCATAGCAACTTTATTGAGTGAACTTATGTTGTGTTTTATTGGTCTATACCTAATGAACCGCATGGAGTATCAGCATATCAGCAAATGCCTTGGCATTATTGCTGTCATTAGTTGGCTGATAACGGCAATTCCATCTCTGATTCTGTATGGATTGACACCAATTGTTGGGTTGGGCTTAATGGTTCCCAGTATTGCCGTGATGGTTGTGTTGATGCGCCGCGATCGCTTTTTACGAATGACTTAAAACCAGCGATCTTGGTTATAAAAAGTTAAGGGTTATATCTAAATGGGGAGTTCTATCGCCAAAGGACAATCTCGTGCAACGCAATCTGAGCGTCGAGGTCGGGAGTACATCACAGAATGCCCTGTTCTTGATACCACTTACCTGTTAAAGCTAATCCCTTATCCAAATCGACTTGGGGTTGATAACCTAGTTCTCGTTTAGCTTTGTCAATACTGAAAGCTCGATTATGCCGGAACCAATCAACCCGTCTGCGAAACAGAGGGGGATCAATTCCTGGTAAGGGTTTATATACTATCTCCGTTGCCAAAGCTGCTGTCCAAAGGGGCCAGAATGGTAGATGGGTAATAGTTAGATTGACGCCGATGGCTTTAGCGATCGCAGTCACTAACTTATTCAGGGTATGATAGTTTTCATCGGCAATCAGGTAGGCTTCCCCATTGCCTTTCTCCGAGGCGGCAGCGAGTTCAAATGCATCGACTAGGTTATCAATATACAAGGGGTGGTAATGACATTGACCATCTCCAAACATTAAAAAGCGTCCCTTTTTCACTCGTTTAAAGAGAATAGAAAAGCGCTCTGGATCTCCCGGTCCATAGATGGCTGCTGGTCGGAGTGTCAGAACCTTTAGACCCTTTTGCACAAAATCAGGTATGAGTTTCTCTCCTTCGTATTTTGTGTATTGGTAGTAATCCGCCGGGGTAATTGGGGCATTTTCATCAGCGGGGGTTTGTTTAACATTTCCGTGAACCCCACAAGTGCTGCAATAGACAAACTTGGCAACGCCATATTTCAGAGCTGCTTCTAGTAGGTAGCGCGTTCCTTCAACATTTACATCCCAGTAGATCTTCTTGGGAAGGTTGACTTGGCGGAATGCTGCTGCTAAATGGTGAACAACTTCACACCCTTGGGTAACTTTATCCACAAGGTCTCGGTCTGCAACACTGCCAATGTGAATTTCTGCACCTCTTTCCTTGAGTTCATCAAAAAAGAGACCTGGCTTATTATCAATAGCGACAACGTCATGCCCTTTTTGTAGTAGACGGCGCGTCAAATGGCTGCCCGTAAAGCCTGTCCCACCTGTGACTAAAATTTTCATGTTTTTACTCCAAATTAATACAGAAATTTTACCGTAAATATTTAAACATCTTTTGTTTCTTTACGGTTGCGAATTATTCGAGCGGGTACTCCAACCGCTACCGCATAATCAGGAAGGTCTTTGGTCACCACAGCACCTGCACCAATAATACATCCTTTGCCAATGGAAACCCCATCCAGTACAATTACGCCAGCACCTAACCACACATCATCTGCGATCACAACGGGTCCTTGTGAGTAAACTCCCTGTTCCATCATTGGAATATCCAAACGGTCTGATAAATAACGTCCGCCACCGATATAACAGTTGCCACCAATTAACACAGAACGACCAATAAAAATTCCGCTAGTGGACGAAAGAATAGTATTACAGCCAATATCGGTTTTATCCTCGATTCTCACTGAACCGGTTTTACCCCGTATCACACAATTTCTGGAGACAATCACATCATCTCCTAGGTGGACACCTTCCTCGCCAGCACCGCTGGCATCTAATAGTCCATAATCGTCAATAGCTACACGATCCCCGATAAAAATTTGTCCAGGATGACGCAATACAATGCCTTTTCCTAAAATTACTCCTTTACCAATACTCTTGAAAAGGTTGCGATAAAATCGTTTGCGAAGCAAATACCCTAAGCCACCGTTAACGTTGCCAAATAAGGATGTTATTACTTCGTATTTTAACAAATAAAAAATTCTATCATTTCCTAAAACTTTGTTTTGATATCGCTTTAATACAGAATATTCTGTTTGACTCAGTTGCTCTGTTAATGGAGTCTTATAGACTCGATTTTTCGTTTTACGCGCTATCATAGTTGCCTCTCAAAAATAAAATAATGATGATTATCACTTATTCCACGTTTAATATTTTCCGATTTATAAAGCGGCAATGCAAAATAACCGGAGATCCGAACCAATAGCTTAATCCTGATACTCTGGATAATTTTTCTAACGCCGATGAAACTCGAGGAGATTTTAACATCCGATGTAGTACCATAGGCAGGAAAAATTGCGGATAACGGTCAATGGGAGTGACTCCTAGAGACCGAAAGTAATCCAGCAGTTCTGATTCTTGGAAACATGTAAAGGGTCGTGTGTTGCCTTCTAAGCCTTTCTTCAGCTTAAATAAGTAGGGTGCGATCGCGTTCACACTTCTGACGGTTGGATAGTCTACAATCACAGCTTTATCCGCCACCCGGGCTAATTCAGCCAGAAAGGGTTTCCATTGACTGACGTGCGGAAGTAGCCGATAGCTAATCACAATATCAAACGTGTTATCCGGATAGGGTAAGTCCAAAATATTACCCACCTTAAAGTTACAACGATTAGCGTCCACAAAATGCTGAATTCGCGCTTGACAACTCTCTGCACTTCCCAAAACGGTAACTTGATAACCGTTCTGAATCAGCGCCTCCGTCAGTTGACCATGCCCACCGCCAACATCTAAAATCTTGGCATAGGGATAAGCTGCTAGCATCTTCAGCGTTGCTTCTTCTTGAACCTTGAGTAACCAAGCGCCAATTTCCCCGGCAAAGCGGGATGCATAATCATCCGAGGATGTTTCGATATCTGCTGTTTCGGGAAAATTATTTGTCGTAACCACTGTTTCATGCCCCTGAACAACTAACGTTATGCCAACTATTTCCTAGGTCTTATCAATTCTGGCTTTGACAATCAGCATATAACCACTTGCTCCTAATAATAAGGCATCTAGCTTAGAAAATAACCAAACAACCGGATAAACCAAGGAGTACATCCTGAACATTTTTTGGTATCGTTTCATGTCTTGTCCTGTGACAATTCGACCCTTCTGAGATTTTGCTCCTCCCCGCTTGAGTAAGTCAAGTGCCAACGTCATCAAAGTATCAACGGCTTCCGAGAAAAACTTGGAATACGTTCTATGATTAACGATTTTGAACCGACCCATCAACAGGGATACTAAGTCATCCACCGTATACCCAGGTCTAACATGTCCATGTTTTTCATCCGTCTGCCCAATTGCCAGCCGAAACTTTCGCAGCAGGCTGTTTTTGATATGTGGCACGTTAATGATTAATTCTCCCCCCGGTTTGATAATACGGAATAATTCCTTAACAAATTCTTCATCAGTGTGAATATGTTCCAAAAAATCGATGATAGCCACTCGGTCAAATTCGTTATCGGCAAAGGGGGTTTGACGACCATTAATTTGAAATACGTTGTCTTTCACTAATCCCCGGATGGAATCCACCGTATGTTCATCCAGGTCAGCGCTTTTCCAGGTGCCACCCCGTTGGCGCAGCAGATAACTAATTACACCATTATCAGAACCAATGTCCAGACAGTGCAAATCATTACTTTCTCCCAGCAACGCAGTAATTTCTTTAAATTTCCTCTGCTTCAGTACAGATTTATTAAATAGCAACAGGGGCCACTCTTTTTCTAATATCTTTTTCATACTGATTTCCTAATACTTCACTGTTTCCTTGGTTAACCACCCTTATGGCATCGGTGAATCATTGGTTCGTTGACGCAATTGGCTCACCAAATTCCGTTTATACAATCGCTCAAAATGGAGGTCTGACTCGAAGCGAATGAAACGGTAGACACGGTTAGAATTTAATGATAGCTCTCGATCCAAAATCAACTCTATTCCCTCACCCAACAGACCTTGATTAATTTCATAGACAATTCTGGCTTCGCCGGTGAATCGCGAACCGAAGTTGAAATCGTAGTCATCGAAATAGACCACACAACCATTGGGTAAATAAGGAATTAGTTTATCAAAAACAGTACGAGTTGAACTGTAGTAATCACAGTCTATCCAAACTAAAATGGGTAAATTATTTTTCAGGAAACTGAGATTTTCATCGGTCATAGTATCTTGAAAATAGCCTTTGTGAATTTGGTAATTCTTATAGTGACTCCGACAGTAGTCTTCAAGCTCTTGATATCTTCCCTTAAATTGACCCTCAACCCATCCATCATCTGCAATGACATCTTTGTCTTTTGCATCAACAGAAGCTGGCATTCCCTCAAAAGAATCAAAGGTGTGAACGGTGATTCGGTTATCCATGTCAAGATACTTGGTCGCATACAGCATTTTCGTAAAAGAATAACCATCGGCTGTGCCAAATTCAAGAATAGAAAAGTTTCCTTTATACTGATTTTTAAACTCCTGAATAACTTCGTAAATTATATCCATTCGATAAAAACTATTCAGAAGACGACGCAGTATCTTACGAGGTTTGTGAACTAAATTTAAGTAAACCGTTGTTTTCAGATAGTTTCCTGGTAATAGCTGACCCAAGCATCGCAGCAATACAATAAATGAAGATTTATCTGGATATTTCATTTTTTTAGTTGAATTAGATATTTCTTCTCGGATTGGCTTTGACTAATCGCCACCATCTTACTCCCCAGACTAGCAAAACTGAATAAACCAATTCAAAACTAATCGGGATTAGGTGACTGTAATGCCACAACCCCCTAGAGTGATGAACTCCCGGAAAAATGGTAATTAAAGATACAAAAAAGTTTTCCGTAAACGGGTACAGCAACGGAATCCCTCTGCCTTCAGTAAAAAAATCCAAAACCAGATGAGAACCATAGAGAATAAACGTTATCCAAGCCAGTTGCTTGTAAGAGAACTGCCATCGGTTATGGAGTATGAACGCCAAAATCAGACTAAAGCCAAGGGTAAAAATTAGGCTGTGGGTTAAACCGCGATGGAATGATTCTCCAGTGATGATCTGAGGAATAAAATCTAGGTCAGCAACAGTGGCGACAAAAACTGGATACAAACACAGGATTTCCCATCGCCTGCATCTAGAGGTTCTGAGTTGAGTCAAGGGTAAAAACTTGGCAAGGACATATCCGGAAACAGCGTGGGCAATGGGAGATGGCATAGGTCAAACAGGAGATGAATTTTGAGTTCCAACAATTTATACTACGTTTAGAAATCGATGCTGATTAACCTCCTTCACCGCTTGTATTTCTTGTTCAATTCGGGTAAGACTCCAGCCCAGTTCTGTTGCCATAGTTTCAGCACAATACTTAAGAATGTGAGGTTCGGGAACGCCAGCACTACCCAGTTCTGTGCGCCGAAATATCACATCACTTAGGGTTTGAGCCATTTCTTCGCGGACGGCGTGAATCACCTCGGCTTTGAGAATCGCCAACTCATCTACTGGCGCTTGTTGCTGGTGAAGATTGCCTTCTAGGGACTCAAGTATATCCGGATAGGCAGACCCATAGTTATAAACCAGACGACGCATGATTTCCTCTGTTAATCCATTAGGGGAATTTGTCAGCGCCGTTTGTAAAAAGGTGTCAAATCGTTCAATTTCTCCACCGTAAATGGGAGTGATATCAGAAACCGATTGTGGCGGTTGTTGTCCCCATGATTTAAACAGTTGGTCTACTGCCTTTTCCGCCACATCTCTGGCGGTGGTATACTTCACACCAATAATTGACAGGAGTCCGGGTAATCCTTCACGGGCATGATCGTGGATGTGATACTGTTTTTCCAGTAGGGGTTCTCCGGTGTGGGAATCTACTCCGGTTCTGGGCAATAGTCCCCCATGGACAAAATCAACATCTTCGGGTGTGAGATTAGCAGGTGGGTATGCCTGGTTAATTTGATCCAACAAGTCTTGAATGTCTGCTGTAGTAACCTGTAAATCATCGGGTTTCTCATCCCAAATTGTATAGGATGTACCGATTATCGATTTGCCTCGCCAAGGGGCAATAAATAGGAAGCGACTTCCTTTATTCACTATGGCATTGGGGTCACGATAGCTGTTGGTGCTAGAAATTCCTACAGCATAGGTTTGGAATAGGGGACGAGTGACGAGGTTAACTGCTTTAGCCAAAGGCACATTAACAGATGGTGACTCTCCCTGAAGCCAACCCAGAACTTGATTCATCCAGGGACCACTGGTATTGATGACGGTTTTGGCGCGGATGTCCAAGTGATCCCCAGTAAGGATGTCTTTGGCTTTGATACCCGTGATGCGATTCCCTTCTTTAAGAAAGTCAACCCCTTCCACGTAGTTGGCGACATCTGCACCAACTTGTGCCGCAGACTGGAGAAATGAGAGGGGAAGTCGTTCTGAGTTGTAGACTTGAGCATCATAGAAGAGTGCGCCCCCGGTTAACCCTTGATGGGGAATACCTGGAAGCAACTGCTGACAGTCTTGAGCAGAAATGACGCGACCATTGGGAATATGTTTTTGGGGATCATCGAGTTGGTTGCGATCGCAACTAATCATATCATTCACTGCCAGTGCCAGACTCAAGGCTTCTTTTCCCTTCATCCCATGTCCATAGGTGGGAATCAAAACTGGGAGTGGGTGGATTAAGTGAGGCGCAATCCGTAATAAGGTTCTGCGTTCCCGAATCGATTCCCGCATACGCCGAAAATCAGCATTTTGCAGATATCGCAATCCCCCATGAATCGTCTTTAAGCTGTTAGCAGAGGTGGCTGAGGCAAAATCCCCTTTCTCCACCAACGCCACGGATAAACCCCGCAAGCTGGCTTCCCAGGCGATGCAGGCACCATAGATACCACCGCCAATGATCAGTAAGTCGTATGTGTTTCTGGTTAAATTGAGCAGGTTTCTCTTCATAATATGATGCTCCTTACCCTGATTTTGATTAAACTAAGCTTCTACGCTTAATGCTACGGCTGCACCCTCCACTACTCCTGCATACAACCAATCATAGAGAAGATTGAATTTTCGACAAAACACTTTATAAGTATGATTCCGTTCAATAAATTGTTTTCCGCTGCTACCCAGTTTGAGTCGTAAATCGGGATCATCAATCAGATGCACCATTCCCTGGGAAAAAGCTTGAGGATTGGGTACTGCCAGTAGGGAAATTTGGCTATTCAACACCTGGGTGTGAGTGGGTAAATCCGTCGCTAGTAAGGCTTTGCCGCTGTGTAGATAGGAATAGAGTTTCATCGGTGTATTTTTCCCTTTGACTCTAGGCGAGACGACAATATCAGCCTGTGCTAGATATAGCCCTAGATCATCAACGGGTTTGGGTCCCAAA
Source organism: Coleofasciculus sp. E1-EBD-02 (assembly GCF_040218245.1). NCBI lineage: Bacteria > Bacillati > Cyanobacteriota > Cyanophyceae > Coleofasciculales > Coleofasciculaceae > Coleofasciculus > Coleofasciculus sp. E1-EBD-02. The sequence continues at coordinate 20,968 of NZ_JAVJQN010000010.1, forward strand.
AAATGAACGTTTTCTAGAATACCAAGACGTTTAGCCTGCTGCTTATACTTCTGAATGTCAGACGCCTCTCCACCGATAATGACTAAATCAGCAAACTTATCTTTCTTTAAAGTCAAGGCAAAGCTTTCCAGGAGGAGATCTACCCCCTGATACGTTTCCAGATTTCCCACATACATAAGCAGTACATGGTTGATTCCTAATTCAGTTCTCAAATTACTCTGCATTTGCATACACCACCCTTTTTACAGAATCTCAGTCAGTTCAATAACGATATATCGGGGATAACCACCACATTTTTAGGGTTGTAGGCTTGAATATCAGTCGCTAATGCCTGACAAACCGCCACAACAACCGCCGCCTTTTGCACCGCTACTCGTTCACAAAAATTCAAAAATGAATTGAGCAATGTTAACTTTGGATACTTTTCGATAAGCTGCTGCGCTAGGGAAGAATCCATGTCATATACATAGGGAAGCTTGCAGAATAGATTCAGCATTAAGGCAATAAAGACCGATTCCTCTCCGGCATGAACCAAATCATAGCGCTTCCGGGAAATCAAACCGATGACTTTAAAAATCATGAAAAAATCACAGACTAATTTCTTCCAGGAGAAACCCGGTCTAATGTTGTGAACAAAGGGTAGCCGTGGCGTCCGGTGTATGGTTACATTGGGATACTCAATATCGCGTCCTTCTGGATAAGTCACCATGTCAACCTGGTCTCTTCGTTCAGACAACACCCTTAAAACCAAGTTCACGGCAATGGGTGTACCCCGGTTTTGGTAAAAGGGGTGGGGGGCGAGTAATAGGACATTCATCTGAGGAGGGCTTTTTTTTGCTCCAGATACAGCCCTTTGATGAAAGCGAGTTTTCTTAGTCGAGCGTTTTTTTACTCTCGTCAGAGGTTTTTGGTTAATCAAAAACATTTCTTGCTCCTTGTTTAGGTCGATAGTTAGAAATGATTTATAGTTATCGGTGGCAATATGGAGAGCAAACAATCTTCACACTCTCTACTAGGAGATACAAATCTTTAGCTCGATTAAATTCTCCTGTCACATATAAATAACATGCATTACTAGAATTTCTCTAGACTTGAAGACCAACTTTACTGAATCTTCATATTCTGGATTTATAATTAAAAATTATATTAAATCTTGGCTGGAGGAGACTCAGATGTCCCTAATGTCGGCGCTCAACGACGCAGGCAAGAAGAGGACATGGAGTTTGTGGAGGAGGACGATCTCTAGCTATTAAGCATTCGGATAAAAGTTAACTATAGTTTATTAATTTTTACAAAAATACTTGATCTCTGAAAGCGTACTGATCGGTTTTTTTATGAAACTTAATACATTTCACTTTATTGATGTCCGACTACTTATTTTGACGGGAAACAAAAGTGGATTCTGATTAGCTAAATATTGCTCAGAAATGAATCCGATTTAGTGGGAGCGGAAACATCTTAAACACAAGGAAATCAGATGTTTGAAGATGAATGGGATGGGAGCATAAGCAGTGATGGATAAGGTCGAAGCGATAGCACAGGTGACCGGGTTTACAGTTGAGCGCTTCCGATTCAATTGTGCCTGACTTCTTTACATAGCTTCATCTCGTTCAGAATCTCAACGCTTACTTCCTTACTGAGAGGACATCTAATTTGACACATTCTCCTGATCCCAGCGACTTGATCAAAACTATCAATCCAAAAACTATAAGTAAAAATTATATAACTAAAGGAGTACGCCTATAGACTTACTTCATACAAGCTTTATAAAGCGAAGGAAAATGCCCCTAGTGAAAGGAAGTAGAAATACTTAGGGTCTACTGAATAAGTATTGTGGTGGGGTTAGAGAGCAGGGGAAGCAGGGGGAGCAATGGTACATTTTTTCTATCGCCATAGTTTTAATAGATAGTCTCACATCTACATCCTTTCAGTCTCTTGACGCAATGCCCCAATAATCTGAGTATTCGCCTTGGGAAACGGAAACTGGTCAATTTCCTCTAGGGTTACCCAACGGATTTCATCACATTCCAGGGCTTGAGGCACACCTGAGAGATGACGACAGTGATGAACAATCAACGTCACGCGAAAATGGCTATAGGCATGATCAACCGTGATTACGCGATCGCCTACTTCGATCTCGATTCCCAATTCTTCCCGAATTTCCCGCTTAATACAGTCTGCCACAGTTTCATCTGGCTCAATTTTGCCGCCAGGAAACTCCCATAATCCACCCAGTAACCCCTGAGCAGGGCGGCGGTCAATTAAAATTTGTCCTTGATTGTTCCAAATAACGGCAACACCAATGATTTTGTGAGGTAAGGGGGTAGAGGCTTCACGCATGGGTAACTTAGATGCAATACCTAGATTGTACGCCTGACAGTGACTTTGCCAAGGACAATGGAAACAATCGGGGTTTTTAGGAGTACAGATAGTCGCCCCTAAATCCATTAACGCCTGATTAAACGTGCCAGGATGTTCGGGATCAAGCAATGTTTCCGAAAGTTGCCAAAGCTGTTTTGTCGCTTTAGCAGGTGGTACAGGTAAAGCTACCAATCGTGCCAGAATTCGCTTCACGTTCCCATCCAGAATTGGCACAGGTTGATTAAAAGCGGCGCTGAGAATTCCGCCGGCTGTGGTTCGACCAATTCCTGGTAATGCTAAAACGTCACTCAGTTGATCTGGAAAAATTCCCCCGTAGTCCTGGATTATTTGTTGAGCGGCTTTGTGGAGATTTCTCGCTCTACTGTAATACCCTAATCCCTGCCAAACCAAAAGCACCTGTTGTAAATCTGCTGTCGCTAGTGCCTCGATTGTGGTCAATATAACTGTAGCTTGGGCATCTTTCAAAATTTTCTGTAATCGAGACATATTTTGATTCTGCCTTGGCGGATAAGCTGGCACTGCAACTACCTTTGCATACAAACAGCCAAAGAAAGCTTCAATGAACTCTAGACCAGATGGATACAGCAGTAAAGCCCTGTCTCCAGGTTTGCAAAACAATTGGATGTAAGCAGCAATCTCTCGTGCGCGTTGGTCTAACTTTTGATATGAGTAAATACTAACCCATTTTTGAGGAAATATAAAGACAACTTCTCGGACACTCGTAGCCGAAGGCCTACTGGCGAGATGAATGGCGACCAAAATTTCTTCGTTGTTATACAAAGGTGTTACCCAAAAAGTCTAAAACAAGTTGGTTAAATTCCTCTGAATGCTCGATTTGCGGGAAATGTCCACAACGCTCAAAAATGTGCAAACGAGCGTTGGTTAACCCCTGGGCAGCATGGTAGGCATGAGCAACAGGTAAGACGGGATCTTGTTTTCCCCAAATGATCAGCGTTGGTACAGTAATGTTAGACAGTTGATTAATAATTGGACTAAAAACCTCAAAACGCACACCAAAGATATTAAGATTTGTCTGTGCTAGCTTGATAAGTGCATTCAGTGTTCCTGGGAGCAAAGCTAGTTGGTAAATCCGTTCAAGCCACTCATCAGTAATAATTGATGAATCATACACAACTGGTTTCAAGACCAAGGCTACACTCTGTCGAGTGGGGCGGAGCAACCAGCTTACTCTGTCAATCAGGGGGAGTGCTGCTAATCGGGAAAAGAGATCTATGTGTTTTCCAAGCCCAAAACTGTTTACTAACACCAGCTTTTCTACTCTTTCAGGAAACATTAGGGCAAACTGTAAAACCACACCACCACCCATCGAGTTCCCAACTAAACTGGCGCGGTGGATACGGCAAGTGTCCATAAAGTTTTTGACGAATTGAGCCTGCTCGGACAGCGAATAGGAGATTGATGGCTTATCAGAGCAACCAGAACCGATCATATCTACTGCAAAAACGCGGTGAGATTGTGCCAGAGCAGCGAGGTTGTACAACCAAAATTCCACGGAGGCTCCACCACCATGGAGCAAGATAACTATCGTTCCTTGCTCTCCCAATGCCCAATAGCGAGTTCTGCTCGAGCCCACTTTAGTGTACTGGTCTTGTGGCCACTTGCTCTGCATCGCATCATCTGAATGTTTGTGATTCATTTGGCAAATCTACTTCTAATTTCGATAATTATTATCTTCTCAATTCTTTACTCTACTGTAAGGGACTTGCGGAAGTTGTGAATACCAGTCATTGTAGAGGAGAGGAGGCTTCTCAAAGCAATGCTGTTGAACACTATCATGCTCAAAGAGAACCGGGATGATACTAGCTCAAACCGTACTAACTACATTCTGGCGATGCCATTCAGGTATAGTCTAGTGCATCGCGGCAGCAATCCTTGAGCAGCTCACCCTACTGGCGTGACCCAGCTAAAATGGTGCATTAGTATCGGGGAAAACGGATTTAATAATGAGAACACCCCTCTACTGGACGCGATTGCTCTCCAAATATCTGGATGAGTCCACAACCACCCGCCAACAAGAATTTGAGAACACCTTTCTACTGGACGCGATCGCAACTTCATGTTGAAGTTGCTCAACCGATTCAATCCGACGGTTGAGAAATTGCACAGAAAGCACCGACAATTCGGTTTCAGCCACATTCAACCAACTACCGATTACAGCCAGCGCACTCCTTCCTGCCTACCGGATGGATGCTTTTGCTAGCAACACTTTGCCTAATTAACACGGTTGGCGACGTTATAGGTTGTTCATGCCCTCAGCCATTCAAACTGGGGGTTTTTGGTTTGGAGGTGCGATCGCAATTCGGGGGCTGATATCATGTCCGGTCAAACACCCCTAATAAAAACGCCTGAAACCCCTGTTATTGCAGCATTGCAATTATGGGCAATCGTTAAGACATGATATGACTCCTGAGAGTGCGATGACACTGCGGATGCTGTGAGCTAGAAGTTATTAGGAACAAAGTCATCGGTCGCTTCTTTGATGCTTCAGGTAGCGTTGAGTTGTTTAGCCTAAACGCAATAGATACAAATGCTCCTTTATTGACAGGGACTTCAGGTGTTGCGGTGGATATTAGTCAGGTGTCTTTTCCTAACTTTAATGACCCAAACAATGCTACATTTGATAATTTCAGCTCTAGGTCAGTCTCAGTACCTGAGCCCAATAATTTGTTAAGTCTTCTAGCTGTAGGTGTGATCGTCACGGGTATTAAATTTAAAAAACAAGTCAGCAGTCGTAATGGTTTCGTTGCGAAAAATAAACGATTTAAATCCTAGTCCTAGCTTCACAGTTTTTTGATGAATTAATGGGTTGAGGCATAAAATCACCGTATAACTCGATATGAAGCCATTTTAACTAAGAGTTTGGCTGAGTTTGTCCGGAAGATCTCAATGCTGCAATAATCTGAATATTAGCCTTGGGAAACGGAAACTGGTCAATTTCCTCTAGGGTTACCCAACGGATTTCATCACATTCCAGGGCTTGAGGCACACCTGATAGATGACGAGAGTGATGGACAATCAACGTCACGCGAAAATGGCTATAGGCATGATCAACCGTGATTACGCGATCGCCTACTTCAATCTCAATTCCCAATTCTTCCCGAATTTCCCGCTTAATACAGTCTGCCACAGTTTCATCTGGCTCAATTTTGCCGCCAGGAAACTCCCATAATCCACCCAGTAACCCTTGAGCAGGGCGGCTGTCAATTAAAATTTGTCCTTGGTCATTCCAAATCACGGCAACACCAATGATTTTGTGAGGTAAGGGGGTAGAGGCTTCACGCATGGGTAACTTAGATGCAATACCTAGATTGTACGCCTGACAGTGACCCTGCCAAGGACAATGGGAACAATCGGGTTTTTAGGAGTACAAATAATCGCCCCTAAATCCATTAACGCCTGATTAAAAGTGCCAGGAGGACTTTCTTTTCTTCTGCCTTCTTACTCTAGCCAGCATCTGCGCCGGAGGCATCGGTCTTTTGCAACGATTTTTCAAATGTCATGCGTTGTTCTGCTTTGCGTAGGAAATAACCACTGACCATTGCTGAGGCTAACAAATGTCCTAGATTCTCGCGGCTAGTATTAATAGTGACATCAAAATGGTCTGAAGGAATATTACCCAACAATCCCATCGCATTACGTTCCATGACCTGAAACACATCAGCCGAGGTGGGTTTGGATAAATGGGAAACGGTTTCTGGACTCAATGATTGTACGTACTCCCACAAAAGATTATTGTCTCCATTGCCTTCAAAAAATTCTGGGACGCGATCAGATTGATTGTTCACCGTTTACCTCCGAGCAATAGCTCTATATCTTCCATCTAACTTAACAAGGGATAGGTGGAACCGAACCCATAATATCAGGTTGTCTCACATTACCAATGACATAAGACAAACTAACTCACCGCAATATATTCACGCATATCGGCTTGGCGCTTGCGAAGCTTAGACAGCGCTTCCCGTTCAATTTGGCGGACTCGTTCCCGGCTGATTTTGAGTTGATCGCCAATCTTGGCAAGCGTCATGGGTTGACCATCGACTAGACCAAAGCGTAGCATTAGCACTTCACGTTGCTGCTCGGTTAAATCCGCCATTAACTTCTCCAGATCGACTTGCATAGCTGAATAGGTAGCAAAATCTTCTGGCGAGGGTCCGCTATCTTCGAGCAGTTCTCCTAATTCCGTATCTTGATTATCGCCGACTCGTAGATCTAATGACAGAGGTTGACGGGCTTTTTCCAAGTAGTCCCGCACTTGTTTTGGTGTCAGGTCCAATTCTGTTGCCAATTCCGATATGGTGGCGGCACGCCCTAGCGTCTGGGAGAGTTGGCGCTGGGCTTTTTTGATTTTGTTCAGCTTTTCGGTGATGTGGATCGGTAAGCGAATCGTTCGTCCTTTCTCCGCGATCGCACGGGTAATCGCTTGGCGAATCCACCAGTAGGCGTAGGTAGAGAAACGATACCCTTTGGTCGGGTCAAATTTTTCTACGCCCCGTTGCATCCCAATCGTACCTTCCTGAATTAAGTCCAGCAAGTCTACATTACGCTTGATATATTTCTTGGCGACGGAAACCACCAGACGTAAATTGGCTTCCACCATTTTGCGCTTAGCCGTTTGACCCGCCCTGATGCACGATTGTAACTCGGCTTCCGATAGGGACGAGGCTTTCGCCCACTCACACAGCGTTGGTTCGTAACCTAGTTCTTCAAACAGCGACTCTTTGGTTTGCTCTAAGGCATTTAAACGCTGGACTTGTTTTCCGTATAATATCTCTTGCTCGTGGGTCAACAGGGGTACACGACCAATTTCTTGGAGGTAAGTGCGGACAAGGTCTGTAGAGGTCTGAGCAGTTTTCATAGCGATCGCTATATCTATATTATGAGTGGAGTTCAAGCAACTAAGCTCCTTTTCAGGAGGGTTCACCTCAGGCTGGGGTGAACGCTTCTCTATGAGAGAAATGTTAAGTTTTATTTCAATAGGGGGAAATAGATTGATTAGAAAACTCGAAATGTGTATGACTGGGTGAGTTAAAGCCCCCATCCCTAACCCAGATTTAGAATTGGCTATCTATCCAATTTGTTTTTGCCTCTGCTTATTGCATACGTTATATCTGACACTAGCTAACACTTCGTTAAATATTGTAACATATCTTAATCAAAAGCCGTCCATCTAGAGCTGGGGGAGCGGGGGGAGCTGGGGGAGCGGAGGGAGCAGGGGGAGCTGGGGGAGCTGGGGGAGCTGGGGGAGCTGGGGGAGCTGGGGGAGCTGGGGGAGCTGGGGGAGCAGGGGGAGCTGGGGGAGCTGGGGGAGCTGGGGGAGCAGGGGGAGCTGGGGGAGCTGGGGGAGCTGGGGGAGCTGAGTAAGTTAACTCAAAACTCTACCTTACCTGTTAACTGTTCCCTGTTACACACCGAGCGTGTTACCGAGCGAAGTCGAGGTAAGCCGAGGTGTTCCCTGACGAATGACAAATGACAAATGACAAATGACGAAGGACAAATGACAAATGACAAATGACGAAGGACAAATGACGAAGGACAAATGACGAAGGACAAATGACGAATGACTCAAACCCTCTGGATTGCCCGACATGGAAATCGCCTCGACTTTGTTAACCCTGACTGGTTTAACACAGCAGAACATCCTTATGATCCCCCGTTATCGGACGATGGCGTTGGTCAAGCGCGGGAGTTAGGTCAACGATTACGCGGGGAGACGATTAAGCATATTTTCGCCTCACCGTTTTTGCGAACGGTACAAACCGCCAACCAAATTGCTCAGATTCTGGACTTACCCATTAAGATGGAGGCGGGTTTGAGTGAATGGCTGAATCCGGAATGGATGAGAACAGAGCCAGAACGACTGTCTGTTGAGGAATTACAACAGCGTTTTCCCTGTATTGATTCGGGGTATACCTCCCGCGTCATCCCTCAGTATCCAGAAACAAATGAGAAAGTGCTAGAACGCACCGCTCAAACAGCTCGCCTGCTGACCACAGAATTCGGAGACGATATCTTATTAGTGGGTCATGGTGCTTCAGTCGTCGGTGCGACCTGGGGATTAATTCCGGGTCAACCCGAAGTGAACGCCGCTTTATGCTGTTTAGTCAAACTCGTGCGTCATGAGGAAAAATGGGTGATGGAACTCAATGGGGATACTTCCCACCTGAGTCAAACTGAAGACGTGATTCGATTTCATTAAAGTATAAGAATGACATTAATACTGGCAGGAGATATCGGCGGGACTAAAACAATTTTGCGACTGGTGGAGGATTCAGACTCAGAATCGTTATCGGTTCTCCATGAAGCCCGTTATCCTAGCCGGGATTTCCCAGATTTAGTACCGATCGTCCAAACGTTTCTATCAGAAGCCGGACAGAAGCTTCAGCGGAAACTGACCATTGATAAAGCCTGTTTTGCGATCGCAGGTCCTGTGGTCAACGATACCTCTAACTTGACCAATTTAGCGTGGGTGTTGGACGCTAGACGGTTAGAGGAAGAACTCGCGATCGCTAAAATCACTCTGCTCAATGATTTTGCGGCGGTTGGCTACGGGATTCTCGGTTTAGAGGCGGATGATTTATGTACGCTGCAACAGGTTAATCCTCAATCGGATGCGCCAATTGCCGTCATTGGTGCGGGTACAGGTTTAGGACAAGGATTTCTGATTCAGAACCAGGACAGGTATCAGGTTTTCGCGTCCGAAGGCGGACATGCGGATTTTGCTCCCCGCACTGAACTGGAGTTCCAACTTTTACAATATTTACGCGAGAAGTACGATATTCAGCGCATTTCCGCTGAACGAGTCGTTTCCGGTCAAGGAATTGTCGCCGTTTACCAGTTTTTGCGCGATCGCGAATTTGCCCACGAATCTCCAGATATTGCCCAAGTTGTTAGAACCTGGGAACGGGAAATGGGACGCAGCGAGAAAAGCGTTGATCCGGCGGCGGAGATTTCTAAAGCAGCACTGCAAAAGAGTGACTATCTCAGTGAACAGACTTTAAAAATGTTTGTGGAAGCTTATGGTGCTGAAGCCGGGAATCTAGCACTCAAACTCTTACCCTACGGGGGGTTATATATTGCTGGCGGGATTGCGGCTAAGATTTTGCCCTTGATGCAGGATGGTAGTTTTTTGCGAACCTTTACGGAAAAAGGTCGGGTCAGTCCTCTGCTGGAAAAGGTTCCGGTTCATATTGTGATGAATCCCCAGGTTGGGCTAATTGGTGCAGCAATATGCGCCTCGCGATTGTAAGTTGCTCAAAACGTTTTCGGTTGGGGAGCATGTCACCTTTGTCGGTTGGGTTCTTGAAACAATAGAGTTAAACTATTGTCAACTCCTTGACTCAGGTTAAAATCTAAGTCTGATCATCAAACAAGCTGTTATTCCAGAAAACAGCCGTTTGACGATTAGTGTTTTACCTGAGAAAACAGGATAAATTGTACTTACAGTAGGCTTTAGGATAGCGACAGAAATAATCATGAATCAGCGCGGTGTAACGATATGGTTCACGGGTCTAAGTGGTGCAGGTAAAACCACGATTACCCAAGCCTTAGCCAAAACCTTGCAAGAGAAGGAGTGTAAGCTAGAAGTCTTAGACGGCGACATCGTTCGTCAGAATCTCACCAAAGGCTTGGGCTTTAGCAAAGAAGACCGCGACGAAAACATCCGTCGCATTGGGTTTGTGTCTCACCTACTGACCCGCAATGGTGTAATCGTTTTGGTATCGGCTATCTCGCCCTACCGGGCAATTCGAGATGAGGTACGCCAAAAAGTTGGTGATTTTCTAGAAGTTTACGTGAATGCTCCCCTGGCAACTTGTGAAGGACGAGATGTCAAGGGATTATATAAACGCGCCCGCGCTGGAGAAATTCTTGGGTTTACCGGAATTGATGATCCTTACGAACCGCCACTTAACCCCGAAGTGGAATGCCGTACTGATCAGGAGGAGTTATCTGAGAGTGTCGCCAAAGTTTTGCAAAAGCTGGAAGAATTGGGTTATTTACCCAAGCAACTTGCGGTAGAAGGCGCTTAGAGACTGGAGCGTCAGTCCAGTAATCCCAGTCAGCCCTCTCAGTCAACAGTTAAACCGTGGGGAAGAGGGAAGGTTTTGTGTAGGGGCGGGTTTGACGATTATCGTTTTTTACCTCATCCAAATGTAACTAAACCCGCCCCGACCGAGTAGCATGTTACGTCTGGAATTCCCCTTTTTTCATTGTTCCCCTGCACATCCGTATCCCTGCTCCCCCTTTCCTATGAAACTTATGATGACTCGGATTTTTTTAGGTGTTGCTGCCCTGTTCGGGGGTTTATCTGTCGCCGCCGGAGCTTTTGCTTCTCATGCGTTGAGGGAAAAACTGAGTGAACGGGCGTTGGAAATTTTTGAAACGGGCAGTCGGTATCAAATTTATCATTCCCTAGCCTTGCTCGTCGTGGCATTGCTGCTTTCTCGCGCTGAAACTCCCTCATCTCCCCTCATCGCTGCTGGAATTGCTTTTATTGTAGGAATCGCTATTTTTTCGGGCAGTCTATACGCCCTAAGTTTAAGCGGTATTAAATGGCTGGGTGCGATTACTCCACTGGGGGGAGTCGCCTTGATCCTGGGATGGGGATGTTTAGCGATCGCAGCGTGGAATTTTAAATAATGAACCAGATTTTCAGAATAATTTTGATAGTTATTAAGCCATCTATGACTCTATCACATTCTGTGCTTATTTGTTATCTTCCATGAACGCAAGCCATCTTGTAAGTTTGCTGAAAAGCCCTATGGTGACAACAACATTCCAGCCGCAGGGGATTCGCTGCCCAACTTTTAAAATCAGGGGCTAGTCGAATCATCTTTTGCAAGATTGTATCGTCGATCCACAAAACAAGTGGAAAAGGAAACTGTTTGCGAAACTCTTCACGCACTAGATTAGTCGCACTCAAGACTTGATCAACAGCAACCACCGAATCAAGACCAAAGACAACGACAGCCGGAGGTGGCGGTTCATCCACGGCTGCGCGTATTGCCGTAAACAGAGTATCCACGGAGGGAGGCAGCATCACACCCTGAATAGGAAGTGCAGAGAATTCTTGTAACTGGTTTAATACGGATAGGGGTTGGGGTGAAAACTTGCAGCACACCAAAATCAGGGCAAAATGACCTTGGGACATAATGATTGCTCTGGCAAGCTTTCTCAGGGATTGTTCGTTATTGGCGTTGAAAGCTTGTGCTTCTATATTAGTCATAGGAAGATGCTGACAGTTTTTCCTAATTTGAATGCTTGGATTCTATCTAAGTTTTCCCTAGTAATTATTTGTATTTTTAAATAAAAAATTAATCTAACTTCCTAATTTCTAATAAATGTTAGGGGATGAGTGAGTATGAACCGATAGAGAACAACAAGGTGTCGGTCTCCCAATCCGTTCACTTGTAATAAAACTTAACACTTCCATCCAGTTCAGCTAAACCGCCAGGAGCCTCGCGCCGTACCACCAACTCGGCGTCGAGAGGAATAGCGGGAGAATTTGTGGGGCATTTTGCCCCCGAATTCTCCAAGTTATGCTTGTTGCTCACAGATTCCTCCTCTTCTTTTTAAAGGTTTAACCTTGTTTATTGCCGCAGTTTTGTACTTGGTTTTGCACCCTGGCTCTGGCTTTAAACTGAGGCGAGTTCCCAAATTTTGGACTCCGACAACAGGATAAATGCGTCCCTCAAACAGAACTAAGTCCTTTTGCTTGTAGGGATACCGTTTCTTCTTAATGGAACGGCGTCCAGCACTCACCTTATGACCCCGATGCTGCCTTAAGTTTTCATCGTTGAGATTTGTATTTCTGGTTCGACGACCAGAAGATAACTCACTGCCAGAACGGATTCTTCCATCTCTTTTGTCGCGATACTTGGCGTCGTAAAACTGCTCCAATGACCGCTTGTTACGACGGATCTGTTCGAGCATCAAAGGCTTGAGGACACGGGGCTGAGTCATCCCACCAGCAATGACATAAGCATCATTATGGTGAGATTTTTCTATCTCTAACTCCCGACGCTTCCCTTTGGTGATGTAACCAAAGGTAGCTTGCAAGAGACCCTCATCGGTTAAACGCCACCGCACCATTGTCATGAAGGTTTCCCCTTTGAATGGCTTGAGTGTGGGTTGCCATCCAAATAAGAAACCTTTCTTGCTGTGATTTTTGGAAGTATGACATTTGGTACACAGGGTTATCAAATTTCCGGGTCTATCTGTACGGTCGGGTGGATTCTTCCAGAAGCCCAGGTGATGAACCTGTAAAATAGGGTTATTCGACTTGTTTTTACAGTCTTTATTCTGGCACTTATGCCCATCCCTGTGTAAAATGTATTCCCGCAAATTATCAAAGCCGTACTGTTCCCCATATTGGTATTGTTCCCCTTCTATTGTGGGGTTCTTAATCTTCTGGATGTCAAAGGCTGCGACTTCGATAGTTACAGTCTTAACAGGAAGAATACGGCAGATTTTGCCGATAAGACGGTGGTGAGTATCGAGCTTGTGCTGGATAGAGGGCGCTAACCAACCTTCGTCCCTTTTCCGGTTAGAAAAACGAGGTTGGCGATATCGTAATCGGTTTCGACGGGTACGGCGATACTTGCGCTTCTCGGTAATCCTTTCGGACATCCCTTCCAACATCTTGAGTTCGCCGCCGAGTACCTCTTCTTTCTCGTTAACGGCACTAAAGCCAATGTGTTGATAGCCAGCATCAATCCCTAAGTCCACAGGTTGAGTGTACCCAGAGGAGCCATAAATTAACTGGATAGTGAACGGGTCACGTCCAAAGATTTTGGCTTGACCATTTTTGAGTAACAACCTAGCTTTTCTTGGGGTTGTGGGCATCAAGGGACGCCCGTGTTTGTTAAGAACGTAGACTTTCATAGACCTAACAAGTAGGTTTTCACCTTGCAGTGTGGTTTCCTGCGCCAATGTTCATCGGAGTTTTGAAGCTGAGCGAAGTCGAAGCTTCAACATCGAGCGGAGTCGAGATGTTGATGTTTTCACACTTTCCCTACCCAACAGGAATGTTTAATGAAAACCGCAGGGCGTGAAGCTAGGAAACGGGTTGCCAACCCTGTACTTCACGATGCCTATATATTTCCGATCAACGTAGTATTCCTTGCTTTCGTCGGAATACTGAGGCTAATCACGAAGGACCTAGATTTTTCTCAAGCCCGCGCTGTACCGCTCGTATCGGTCAGCGTTGGATTCGTGACATTTTCTGAGCTAGGGTGGACGTCTCTAGTGCAGCATGGCTCTAAATAGCTGACCAGCTAATCTCCCCAGTTCCCCCGCACCTGGAACCCTCCCACTCCCTCTTGTTTCCCCGTCTTGTCATCCTGAACCTTTCCACTCATTTAACGCCAAGTTTTGTTAACCTGGCTGATGGAGATGAGTTCAGCTGTTTAAGATCCTATATCCCAAAACCTGCTGGGGAAATCATAAGGAAATGGGAGAGATCGGCTAAGATTCCTGACCTCAAGACAATATTACTCATAAAATACACCTTAAATGTGAAATTTTTGGGTAGGTATTGGGAGTACCCCAGCCGAAAAATGTTGAAAAACTTAAAATATTATGCCAATTCGCCATGTCATTGACCGACAATACAGAAATGTTTGTAGCCAAAAATACAAAAAGTTTCGGAGCAACGTTCCCAATCAGTCAGAGTCCCAAAACTCAAAACGACTCTCCCAGTCTTGATCCGACAGCCAATGGCGATAAGTCGCTTTGGCAACCTTTGCCTAACTCAGCCAGTCATTCCTGATCAGGAAGGTGTGTAGCCCGTCAATAGTGATATATCTAGATTTGCTCCTTTTATGAAACAGTTGGTCAAAACCTTATTTACAGCCTTTGCCAATGGGCTAGTTGCTTTTAGCCGTGCTTGTGGGCATCAGGCTTGGTTAATGTTTCTGTTTATGTTGGGCTTGTGCTTAGCCTTATGGCTGCCAACCCTAGCTTACGCTCAAACGCGGCTGAGTGATATCCAAGGAAATTGGGCGCAATCGTGCATTGAACAGTTAGCACAGCAGCAGATTATTCGTGGTTATCCAGATAATCGTTTTCAACCCGATTCTCCCGTCACCCGGGCTGAATTTGCCGCTATGCTGGGTCAAGCCTTTCCGGATGCGCCAGAGATACGCACGGGCGGAAAGTTTGCCGATGTGCCAACTCGACACTGGGCGAGTCAAGCGATTCGCCAAGCCTATCAAACTGGATTTTTAGCGGGTTATCCGGGTGGACTATTCCAACCCAATCAACCGATCCCCCGTGTGCAAGCCTTAGTCTCTTTAGCCAGTGGGTTGAAGTATGTTCCCCAGCAACCTGCCGTTGAAACCTTGACATCAGCATTTGAAGATGCTAATGCGATTCCCAATTATTCCCAAGGCGCGATCGCAGCCGCTGTAGAAAACCAGCTTGTAGTTAATTATCCCAGTGTGCAAACCTTTAACCCGAACCAAAATGCGAGTCGGGCTGAAATTGCCGCTTTTTTGTGCCAAGCGACTCAAACCCCTGAGTTGATCCCCTCCCAGTACATTGCCAAAGTCAAGACTCAAGTTCCCAATTCGGCTCAAGCTGAGTTACGGGGGGTGTGGCTGACGAATATTGATAGCCAAGTCTTATTTTCCACGCAAGGCATTACCGACGCCATTCAACGCTTGGATCAACTCAACTTCAACACCGTCTATCCTACCGTTTGGAATTGGGGCTATACCCTCTACCCTAGTCAAGTGGCTGAACGGGAAATTGGGCGGGCGGTAAGGCTAGTGACTCCTTTGGATGAATCCCTTGATCCCAATCAGGGAACCCAAGGACGAGATATGCTCAAGGAAATCATCCAACAAGCCCATCAAAAGGATATGAGGGTGATTCCCTGGTTTGAATTTGGATTTATGGCACCGGCTGACTCGGAGTTAGCCAAACGTCACCCCGATTGGCTGACGCAAAATCGCCAAGGTGGGAAGATTAAACAAGAAGGAAGTCACGATCGCGTTTGGCTCAATCCCTTTAACCCGGAAGTGCAACAGTTTATCCAGGATTTAGTCGTTGAGTTAGTCAACAACTATGACATTGATGGGATTCAATTCGACGATCATTTCGGCTTGCCCTCTGACTTAGGTTATGATCCCTTGACAATTAAGCTCTATCAACAAGAGCATCAAGGTCAATCCCCTCCTCGTGATCCCAAAGATCCAGAGTGGGTACGTTGGCGGGCGAACAAAATTACCGACTACTTAACCCAACTTTTCCGAGCGATTAAAGCGCAAAAGTCGGATGTGATTATCTCCCTGTCTCCCAATCCTCAAGATTTTTCTTATGAATTCTATCTCGCCGATTGGTATACCTGGGAACGCCGGGGTTTAGTCGAAGAATTGATTGTCCAGATTTATCGGAATGACTTTGATCGGTTTATTGCAGAACTCGAACAGCCGGAAGTCCAGGCGGCGCGGCGTCATATCCCTGTGGGGATCGGGATTTTAGCCGGATTAAAAAATAAGCCAATTTCGTTATCACAAATTCAAAAGCAAGTCGAAGCTGTGCGTCAGCGAGGATTTGCTGGGGTATCATTCTTTTTCTACGAAACCCTGTGGGACAACGCTCCAGAACCCTCACCCCAGCGTCAGGCAGCGTTTCAGGCACTCTTCCCTCTACCTGCGCGATCGCCGGAAATTTCAGCGGATTGGGACGTCTCGGATTAGTTTGAAGCGTCGGGTAGGGTTTGTCGAGGCAGGTAATGGGACTTTCAGCTTATAGCAGCTACCTTGGGCAGGGAAAGGATATTCTTTACTGTTCCCTGTTCCCTGTTCCCTGTTCCCTCGCCGGATCAACATTACTGCTTTCTAATTTAACCACGGAACCAGAAGCATCCGTGCGATAGATCCAGCGGTGTTGCCCCTTGGCAACAGCCACTTGCCATCCAGATACAGGTATCTGCTGACAAGAGGCTTCTGCTTCAGCCAATTCTAGACAATTATCAGACCAGGTATGGGGTTGCACCTCAACCAGGTCGAGTTTCGAGGAAGGCACTCGTGTATGCTCAGAGGCATGTTGCAAAACAATATGACCAATTGCCGTAGATAGCTGAGGATTCGCCTGAGGAGACTGATTCGTCATCCCTTTATTCTTGGGTGATAGATGACCCGCACTAAAGGACAAAATCAGAGTAAAGGCAATGGCTTGAAGAATTAGACGGGGTTGGATGGCATTGTTTTGAAAGGTTGATGTTTCCGAGTTAGTGGGTTTAATCGTTTTCATCACAAATCTTAGATAAGGGGGCTTGAGTTCGGATAGCGTACCAATCGGTAGATCACAGCACCCCAATACCGAGTTAGTCCGGAATCTAGCCGCTTATTCCGGTTGCAGCATTTTAAAATCGATTGCTATAAAATTTTTAACGGGAACAAAGAAATATGTTGTTTGATTGGACGCTACCCAATGGCAACATCTACAGAATCAAGTCAAACATTGTTCTCTTGGCTTAACTCAATCCTTATAGTTTGTCAGTCTAGTCACTCGGCTTGACATAGAATTGGCGTTCCTACAACTTTAAACAGGGTAAGCTGCTAGAGTATAAGGGGTCACAGAAGAGCAGGTATAGTGTTTTGAGCAAGGGGTTCTATGGTTGAGCAAGTGATGAACAAGCTCTTTTTCGCTAGGCTTGAAGTTTATCCCTCAAGCTGGCGTTGTACCGTTCGTATCGGTTAGCGTTTGGTAGATGACTCTTGCTGCGTTTACCCTTAGCTATTCTTAGTCATATATTATTTTAACTGATAAAACAATAAATTTCTAGCCGCCAAAGACCCAGATGCTTATAAACTAACTGTTATCAAGACTACATTCGCGATGACCGCCCAGCCAATTTCTCCGGCAACCTTTGGCTGATCACAGCAAACCTCACCTACAATGATGCCTGTTCAGCCTTACTCATGCGTACTCCTCCCCTGCTCATGAAAGAAATGAGGAACGGGGCAAGTAATAGAAATTAGGTAAGTCTAATCAATAAGCAGAAATTATGAGTACAACGGACGATGCACGGCAATATGCACCTGCGACTCAACGCAACCGCGAACCGATTCTTGAGATTTTACGTCGCGTACTGCCTGCAAAAGGTACAGTTTTAGAAGTTGCTAGTGGCACAGGGGAACATGCTGTTTTCTTTGCCCCACGTCTAAAGCCACGTCAATGGTTGCCTTCTGATGCCAATCCTCTAATGCGTGCCAGTATTGCAGACTGGTCTGCTTACAAACCTGCTGATAATCTTTACCCACCCTTAGATATTGATGTGCAGACACCGAGTTGGTCTGTAGAGAAGGAGTCACCTGTTGATTGGGAAACCTCACCGTTGAAGGCGATAGTCAGCATTAATTTGATTCACATCGCCCCCTGGTCAGCGTGCTTGGGACTGATAGCCGGGGCAAGTCGTCTGCTTCCTCCAGGGGGCGTTCTCTATTTATATGGCCCATTCAAGCGCAATGGACAGCATACTGCTGCCAGTAATGCTGCCTTTGATGCCTCGTTGCAGGCATCCAATCCAGACTGGGGTGTGCGTGACCTTGAGGATATTGTGGCAATCGCCCAAGATCAGCATCTAGTCTTGGATCAAATCTACCCGATGCCTGCGAACAATCTTTCAGTCGTCTTTCATCATACTTGAGTGGTTTGTGTTGCTTTCTCCAAAAGATTGGTACGAATACATCCGCTATACCAAGTCCAGTTTGGTTGAGAGTCTAAGGGATTGTATTGCGCCCAAATCTTGCCGCTATGGGTTTGATAAAAGTCTACAATTTCTGCTGTCGCCTCACCTCCCCAAGGTGCTTTTACTGTAATCGAGTCGCCTTTGTGAAACAGTTCGCCAGCTTCATTTGTCGCTTCTGTCACTGGAGGGGGTGGCGGTTTCTTTTCAACGGATTTGGCAGGGATAGGTTTGGGTTTAATGGCTAGATAGGGTTTCTTTTCTGCCGTTGGAGGATTGGCTAGAGTAGAACTCTGAGTTGACTCGGCTTTTTCTTCTGTTGCTGGAGGATTGGCGGGAGTAGAACTCTGGGTTGACTCCTCAGTTTGAGGAGGATTAACCTCAGTGCTGTCCTGGGTTGATTCCTCAACTGTTTTCGTGGATTCAGATGTCTCTGACGTTTCAGGAACATTCGACGTCAAAGATTCGATATTGGTTTTTTTGCGGCTGGATTTTTTTTTGCGAGCCATAGCAGTCTGGTAGTTGTCAGCTTATTAGAACCTGAATTTTTCTGTAGGGGGTGGGGGTATTACCCCTCATCCCATCCTAGATAAGTTGGGTTAGTGTATATATCTGGGGTGCATCTACATTTACCCCATAATACTCAGAGCTTCAGGAAATTCCATATATTGATCCTCTCGCTTTCCCATATAGGAAGTCGTGGAAAGCAGAGTTCGAGTTATTCCCAGGATTTAAGGATATATCATCGCTGGCGCAGCCTTGCGTGAATGTTCTACTACCGGAACAGAGCAGGAGATTTAGCGATCGCCAATAGATTTGACCTTGGCGTTAGTATAGCATCGCTGTCAGTCCTCGTCTCAGGACGGCGTAATAGCGATATTTGGTATGTCAGTAGCTTCGCTTCACGCGAACGGGCTAAAAGTTAAAATTCGTTTAAATGAGTTTTAGCTTTTAATACAGTAAGCTTTAGCTTACTTTAGCTTTCGGGAGTATCCAAAACATTGGGGTATTGAAATACAAACGTAGTCTCCGGCAAAAAATGAAACGGACTGCTATGGATAACGATTATATGATTTATCAGTCAGTCCCTGCTTCACACTATCGAGTACCAGTTTAGAGTAACTTTTGACTGTACTCTTCATCGTTCGCTTTAATTTATTGGTTCTGTTTTGAATATCATCAATAAAAGCGAAAGTCGTCGGTCACTATGCGATCGCGCCCTCATCCACCCTTAATTGACTGGCTGAAAAAGACCCAATGCCGTTTCCGAAAGAGTTTTTCAGTGCGACAATTGCGGGTTTGAGTGCGACAATCGCTCAACTTGCAGCAAACCGTAGGGACACAGCAGTGCCATACTCGTACAGGTGAGGGAGAGCCTGTGGGCTATATGTAACGGATTGTTCCATTCTATGCAAAAATAAGTCCCGTAGTTCTGTCGTTGTCTCAATCTAAAGGAATTCAATTGTGAATCAATCCCCCAATGAAGGCACAAAAACCTTTTTGTATATTATTGGCATTGCCCTGGGTGTGGGTCTGTTACTCGCAGCATTTGTTTTGTTACTCACGGGACTCGGTGTAATTCAGCAAATTCCATCGGCTGTCGTCTGGGCGATCGTTCTCTTTTCCATTGGTATCGGTATCCTCACCGGTCTCACGATCCGACGGTAAATTAAGCAGGTTGGTGGAAATAAACCGAACTCTCTTACGTTCTGTCACTATTCCTGAAACCTTCACAAATGACATAAGGCGTAGCTTGCTTCTCAAGGGCAGCGAGTTCCCCGCCGTTACCTTTAATTTTGTTCAACTACTTATATTATGAGTCCACCTCCCCCATCTGATACCCTAATTTATGCTTATCTTTTTTCCATTTCTGTCGCTGTTACGATTGTGGTTTATATTTTTAGAGGTGTAGGCATTCTCAGCTTTATTCCAGGAGGTATTTTGTGGCTATTAATTTTTCTGTCTATTGCCACAGGGATTATTTACGGAGTGCAGAAAACCAAGCGGTACTAATACTCAATCAGGGTTAACGCTCCGGATGCGATCGCACTATTCGTTCGTAGTCAGCGCTTTAGCGCCTCCGGAATCCTGAGTCGGTGGGTTTAGTTACATCTGCGTAAAAAAGAAACGATAAGTAGGTGGGGATCGTCATTCGTCATTCGTCATTCGTCATTCGTCATTCGTCATTCGTCATAAGTAGGTTGGTGAAAATAAACTTAACTAGATTAAGTTATGTAAACAAGTCTCAAACCCTTACTGTTCCCTGTTCCCTGTTACACACCGAGCGTGTTACCGAGCGAAGTCGAGGTAAGCCGAGGTGTTCCCTAATCTCCACCGCTAACTTTAATTGTGTCCACCTACTTACTCAAAACTTTCTTATCTGCAACATTTGATGTCCGCCTTGTTGAAATTCATAAGCAACCTGCTTAATTTCCACATTATATCCCTGTGCATTTAACTCCCTGATTACAGGTGATACGTGGGGAGAAACATCTCCCGAAATATCTACCAGCGGAAAAATTCTCACCTCATTTGCCACACGACACAATTCCTGAATCGAAAGCAGGTGAAACGCTTGAGACAATAAGTCAGAATAGCTAAACAGGAAGTGAGAACAAACCGCTAAACTAAATTGATGGGTTGTAAATGGTAAACTAGGCAACTCAGCGTTAATATAGCGTCCTTGTTCAATTCCCATCGATAAATCGCCGATAAATTTTTCCATAGCTGACAGGCGAATTTCTCCCAGTTCTTCCGGTGATCCAATTGTTTGCCACAAATAGTTATCACGATTCGCTTTCACCCCATCAATCACCCTTGGATATACCTCTTGAATGCGTCTTTTGATATCAGTTGCCGAAAACTGATAAATAGGATCACAGGATATAACATTATATCCTTGGCGCGTCATCTCCGCATTAAAGCTAGCCGGTCCCCCCGCACAATCGAGTAGGGTTAATCTAAGTTCATCGGGTTGCAGGTCAAACATTCTGACATATTCGTCTAGCGAACGCCCCCAAGGAATAACGGTTTCGAGTTTAAATCCCATTTTTATTTCTCTGATAAGTAGGAATGACAAAGGATAAAATACTATTTTAACTTTACCGTTTATTTAAACTATAGGCTTTATTTTATAAGTTTCTATAAAGATACTTAAATCAACTTGTCACTCTGCCCGGTTACTCGTTATAGTAAAGCCGCTCTCTTAGACTTTTGTTAAATTCAGCATCTTAACATGGGGTATCTACTGGACTATACCTATATCGCAGGCAAAACTGATGTCTCAATTGCAGCACCCTTCCTCACCGAGTTCAGGAAAAGAACCTTGGCTAGCGGCTAACTTATCCCTATTTTTTCCCGGAATTGGTCAGCTTTATACGGGAAAGATGATCAGAGGGTATAGTTTAATTATCACTCAAGTCGGGTTATATGCTTTAAGTGGATGGTTAATTTTAAGTCAAATCGGCAATATTTTCATCGGAGAAATTCTATTACTCGCTACATTCGCCTTGAGTATTTGGGGAATATTTGATGCGTATGACTGTGCCAAGAAAGCTAATCCACCAAGTTTTGAGAAAATCAGAACCAGTCGAAAAGATCCATGGCTGGCTGTCTTTCTCTCGCGTCTTGTTCCTGGTGCGGGACATCTATATATTAATCGTCTGTGGTTGAGTGTTCTATTCTTTACTTTTTTTGTTACCTCGTTGCTGGTTCAACTCGTGCCGATACTCCTCAAATCTCTGGTTTTGTATCATGTTTATATCGCCTCAAAAGTTCGTCGTGAACGAAATCAGATGCCAATTTTATGTATGGCGCTTGTCTCGATTCTATTTTCTATCATAATTTCTATGCAGATGTTCTTTATTACAACACATATCGCTGATAGTCACGTCATTACCACGAACGAGATGAACCCAACGTTACAAAGCGGCGATCACGTTATTGTGGATAAACAAACCTACCATTTTCGATCCCCCCAACGGCAAGATGTTGTCCTATTTTTACCACCGGAAGCTTTGCAAGACAACCATTTTCGAGAAGCCTTTGTTCAGCGAATTATTGGTTTACCTGGAGAACGGGTAGAGATTCAAAAGGGAATAGTTTATATCAATTCTCAGCCTCTGGAAGAAAACTATCGCCAAGGAGGTTCTCAAGATGCCTTTACTCCCATCACCGTTCCCGCCAATTCTTATTTTGTCTTGGGGGATAACCGGAACCACAGCTATGATAGTGAGGATTGGGGGTTTCTTCCCCGACAGAATATTCTGGGAAAGGTGACCAAACGATTTTTCCCTCCCCAACGAATGGGGATCGTTGACTAATCAGGCATAAAAGTGGCTACAGTACAGGTAGTATGGTCGATAGGTCACAGGCATGTCAAGATTGTAGGTAGAGCAGTTGCGCCAAATCGCACTGTTTCAGAAGCATCTTACCCGATAAACCTTGAGAAGCGGCTTAAATGGGCAACTGCCTGGTTAAAGAAAAGGGAGGATCTATACTGATGTCAAATCACCAGGACTTAAGTTTTATATTAACAGAAATGTTAATAGAAGTCGCTCAGTGCTTCAAGAAAATTATCCGTGTTGATCGGGTTAATATTTTTTTATTAGACCGATATGATCCGGAGCAGTGTCTCGTTTTAACACCAAACTCTTCCCAACCGAAAGAGTTAAGAATTCCAAACACTACTGGGATTGGCGGAATTGCCAATTTGCAGAGTTTTGTAGAAAATCCTTTTGAATGTCAGTTTTACCGTGAAGAACACGGCATAAAGCTACCGCGATCCTTTGATTATATCGTTTATAATTTATTATCTCTCCCTTTAGCTAATAAACAAAAAAACATCGTTGCTTTCGTTCAATTAATCAACAAATTAAAACCAGAGGCTAGCCCCGATCAGCCTATAGAAAAGACGATTGACAATCATGGATTTACTCAAGACGATGAAAAGCGATTTTATCAGGCAAGTGCGTGGATTCGTCCAACGGTTGAGCGATGTCAGGCGCTTTATGCAGAAATAAAAAAACAAGAGGTTTTTATTGGCTTTATTAAAGCTATTCATACGATTAGCCAAGGTGGATTAAACTTTGATGCGATCCGTCAGCTTATTATTCAAGAAGCCAATGAATTAATGAATGCCGATCGCACTCGCTTATGGCTAATCGATCAGGAACG
The DNA here is from genome assembly GCF_040218245.1 of Coleofasciculus sp. E1-EBD-02. Lineage (NCBI taxonomy): Bacteria > Bacillati > Cyanobacteriota > Cyanophyceae > Coleofasciculales > Coleofasciculaceae > Coleofasciculus > Coleofasciculus sp. E1-EBD-02. The sequence continues at coordinate 44,240 of NZ_JAVJQN010000010.1, forward strand.
TCAGGAACTGTGGACAAGGGTAGAAACAGAGGAAGGTTCTGCTTACGAGAAGCGTCACGGGATTGGCGTTGGCTTTGTGGGTAAAGTAGCTGAGTCGGGAAAAGCCTTAAATATTCCCTTTGACCTCTATATCCACCCTGGTGTTGATCGGATCAAAAAAAGGGATTGCCATACCGGATATCGTACCTGTAGTTTACTCTATATGCCCATTTGGACACCGGATAACGAAGTCTTAGGTGTCCTGGAATTAATTAATAAAAAGAAACGGGGATATTTTCCCGCTTATGATCCCGATAGTTGGCCCATTCCACCGGATATCTTTAAGGCAAGTTTTAGTCAAGCCGATCAACAATTGATGGGAGCCTTTGCGCTGCAAGTGGGGATTGCATTACAAAATTCTCGCCAATTCGCATCGCTTAAAGAACAGGAACAGATTCAACAGCTTATTTTAAAGACGCTAGATAATGGCGTGATTTATACTGATGCAACGGGACGGATTATTACGGTCAACGAAAAAGCGCATCAGCTTCTCAAAAGCGATGAGGAAGATGGGGTGGAAGGGAGTTGGATTGGTGATTTTATTCAGGTTAAAGAGAGTAACTTTGCTCATTTAGTCCAAGGGGCTTTAACGGAACATCAGGACTATCACGCCCCTCATACGGTTATTGCCCGTGATCAGGAACAACCGATTGATTTATCGATTCGGTCGATCGCCGAGAACAACGGATCTCATCATTTTTATGGACTCGTCGTTGTTCTTAAAGAAATTAATTCCACGAGTTCCACTCAACTCCCTACCTATCACCAAGTCAGCCAGGAACTCACCCAGGAATTTTTGAGAAAATATGATATCCAGTTATTTACCCATCCCAATGTGGCGATTTTATGTGCCGATATTCAAGGCTATACCAGCTTGATGGATGACATGGAAGCAGAAACTGTTGTTTCCATGCTCAATCACTATTGTGAACTGATGGTGGAGACTGTCTTGAAGTATCAAGGCACTTTAAATCAATATATTGGTGATGCATTAATTGCTGTCTTTGATACCTCCTTAGCCGTAAGCGATCGCGCCTGGTATGCGGTACAAGCAGCGATAGACATGCGCCAACAGTTAGCCGAGTTTAATCGTAATCATTTGACACCCCATCAGCCAATGCCGCGCCTGGGGATTGGTATTCATGCCGGGAGAATCCATCTGAGTCAAAATGGTTCTCAACTCCCATTGTCTGGGGATATTGTCAACTTTACCTCATTACTCGAACAAGTCAGTCGCGATTATGGCTGCGACATTATTATTAGCGAAACGATTTATAAACATTGTCGCGATCGCGTCTGGGTGCGGGAACTGGATCGCCTCCCGGTGAAGAGTAAGCCCCAATCCCTTGCCATATATGAACTTATGGGACTTCGTTCCCAATCTCTTTCCCCTCAGCAAGAACAAATTATTGACCATTATGAAAAAGGGCGTCGCTATTACCTCAACCACCAATTTGCCCTGGCAATTGGTGAATTTTCCCAGGTTTTGGAGATGGATGGCGCTGATAAGGCGGCGAGATTACATATCCAGCGCTGTTTGTATTGGCTAGACTCTCCTCCGCCCCCCAATTGGGATGGGGTGTGGACATTAAGTATTGAGTGTTGATTGTTGATTGTTCATTGTTGATTGTTGACTGGCGCGTGAGGGATGTAGGGGCGGGTTTTACTACTATCGTTTCGCACCTCACCCCAGATGTAACTAAACCCGCCCCAACTCAATCTGTTTCCTGTTCCCTCCCCTTAGTTATTGCAAAGTTAAGCAAAGTCAGCACAATGGGAAGAAAGTCTGGAGGTGCAGTGCATGTCTGAAAAAACGAACCGACGCACATTTCTCTTAACGGGTATGGCGGTAGCGGGTGGAATTGTGGGAAGTGCGGCGTGGAAACAAAATCAACCCTCAGCTTCTCAACAGCAATCAGCGGAAACCATCGCCATGTCAGTCTCTGGAACCACCACAATGCCAGAACGGATGTTAGGAGATACAGGGGTTTCTGTGCCGATTTTAGGCTTAGGAGGGGCAGGGAAGACACCCTTATCCAAACCGAACAAAGAAGCGGAGGCGTTGGCGATTATTCAACGGGCGTTAGAATTAGGAATCCGTTACTTTGATACGGCGGCGAGTTATGGACCGAGTGAAGACTATCTGGGTAAAATCTTACCAAACTACCGACAGCAGGTATTTCTCGCTAGTAAAAGCGCCGCACGCGATCGCGATGGGGCATGGCGGGAGTTAGAGCGATCGCTCAAACGCTTGAATACGGATTATTTGGACTTGTGGCAATTGCACCACGTCTCCTTTCATGAAGAACTCGATACGATTTTTAGTTCAACCGGGGCTGCTAAAGCGATCGAAGAAGCCAAAGCCCAAAACTTGATTAAATACTCTGGGATTACTGGACATCACGAACCCGATGTGATTGCGGCTGGATTGCAGCGTTATCCTTTTGATACGACCCTAGTTTGTATTAATGCGGCGGATAAACATCACCCCCGTCCATTTATTCCCACAGTTTTACCCGTTGCGCGAAAGCAAAAGGTGGGTGTGATTGCCATGAAAGTCCCAGCGTATGGGCGGTTGTTTAAATCCGGTGCTTTAGACGGAATGCACCAGGCGCTGGGATATACTCTCTCTCAATCCGGGGTTCACTGTGCGGTGATTGCGGCAGAAGATGTGCCACAGTTAGAGTCAAATGTGGAGGTAGCCAGCCGTTTTCAGCCCTTGGATGAGATGGAATTGGCGGCGATTGAACAGCGCACGGCGGCGAGTTGGCAGACAAATACATTTTTTAGGGCGTGGACTTAATATGACCATCTTCTTCTTGTTGACGTAGCCATTCAGGGTCATTCGCCTTTGTCGTATAGTTCCACATCAGTTCCCTATCTTGCCAAACATCAGCCGGGATCAGGATTTGCCCATTCTCTTCGCGATAAGAAACACTATAAAAATCAAAGACTCGCTTGATATTTTCTCGGTGTTCTGAGTTAACAGCCGAATTGGAAACCACTAACTCATCTTGCGAGCGAATAACTGGGCGATAGGGAACATACTGATTACTCATGCAAGCGACTGTCAAGGTTAATAAAACCAGGGAGATCGACCAATTCAGAATCACGTTTTGCATAATTATATGGCAGTTTCCAAGCTGATGTGCTATATCCAACTGTAGGGGGCAAGGTGTCTATAATACCAGTCAAGTATTCCGAGAAACCGGGTTTCTTGACTGATGTCCTATGCCAGGATAAAGGAAACAATCAGTCGAAGTAACGTTTTGTAAACAAAGTCAATGTTCTGCGTAAAATTAACTCTCTTCTGACGAGTAATGAGTAGAATCTGTTTTTGTCAGACAAAATCATGAAAATCAATACGCTAATGCTGGGATTTTGGACGCCACTAATTTTTATTCGCGAAGCCTCACCAGCACAAGCAGGAGAGGAACTCATCCGCTGCCCTTCCCTTACCTAGTGATCGGTAACGAATCCTAAGAGCCAACTATTCCGAAATCCCCGAAAAAAGTTTTGTTGTCAGTTGAGTCGTTGCGATTAGAACCCGGTGCTTGACCAAAAATTGGAACAACAACCACCCGCCTGGAGTCGTAAGTTTTTCTACCTAGTCAGCCGCAGGTTTGATAATTTCTTGATCAATCTTGCCACACTTTTGCTATGATGTAATGCTTTCAGCTCATTTATGACTTCTACACATCTGTGTAGGAGTCTCTTGTACCCGTGAAATTTTCTACACAGTCAACCCATTTGCCGAAACAAAGCACATAATATAATCTTTAGCCAGACTTGATATGACTCAGCACTTTAATCACGCTCTTCTTCCTGAAGACCCAATAAAACGCTGTCTCAAGGGAGATTGTCTGGTTTGTGGACAACTTCTGAGCCACTTGGAACATCAACGAAGAATTGAAAGAATTGCCCGTAAAAATACGAGAGGTACGGCTGTTTCCTGGGAAGATGCTGCCCAAACTGCCCATGCTAAAGTATTTCAAGCTGTAATGGCGGGAAAGTTCCGCCAAGGGGATGTCCAAGACTTCTACCACTGGGCTGCAATGGTGGCACGTTTTGCGATTATTGACTTGGTTCGTAAGGAAAAACGACAAAACTGTATCAGTTTAGACCAAACCATTCCAGGCACGGATTTGCCTTTGTTAGAAACGATACAGGATGAGTTGGATTTGTTGGATACTGTAGAACGTGCAGATTTAGTTAGCCGCGCCATTGATGCGATTTCAGTGCTGGATAAACGTCATCCTAATCGGGGTTATCAAAAACTCTGGTATGGTAAAGTACAAGGCAAAACTCAAGTCCAACTGGCTGCTGATTTAGGATTAAAAACTCAAGGTGCTGTCTCAAAACGTTGGCGCGAGTTATTAGAATACCTGGCTGAAGAGTTAGGATTGATGCAACCTGCAACGATTCAATCTGAAATCAAAGCGACAAGCAGTCAAAACGTTCAGCGAGTGCGATCAACTCAAGGTTGGTAAGGAGCATCATTTGTCATTTGTCATTGGTGAGGGTTTGAGGGAAGTTTAAACAATCATAAGTCGATGGGGTGTATCTATCCGGGCTAGCGATTTGAAGTTTTGGTAAAGTTGATCAATTTTGATACGCCGTTTGGTTAAATTTAGAGTAGGCTAGGTTTCAGGTGATTTGCTTTCTCATCAGAGCAGAGTACGGTATTATCTGGAGCTAGAATCAAATGCGTATAAACTATAGTAAATACAGGTTTCCTAAAGGTTCAACATTAAACCAGCAACCCCCTCAACCTGGAGAAATCTGGGAGGTTAATCGCTCGGTGTATAGTCCTCTAGAGTTTTCTCCACAGGAGCAACAGCATCTATTTCCTGATTCCGCACGAAGGTTTCTCGCGGGAAATGCCCCACCGCGCTATGTGATGATTGTGAAGGAACCTGAATCGCCTGTCGCCGCAGAGGAGTGGCAAGTTGTTTCCGTCATGGTTCTTTCCCTGAACACGGATTTTCTGAGTTCTGTTGATCTGCTGATTCCCGCTACTCTGTCTGGTGTTAGACAAAATTTGCTCGCTCAAACTTGGCATGTACTGCCAATGTTAACCTGTAATTTGTCTCATCCCATTGGTAAACGGTTGTCTAGAGAGATTTATGACATATTGCTGAATGTAGGAGATTACTATCATGGTTTAATTGATCAACCATCATCGGCGTCAGAAATTGAGTTATGTGGATTAAAGATAGGAAAGGGACTCCCTGAACAAAAGCCAGAAATTCAGGTGTTTCACCAACAAGAGGAAGCCTGGAGTACTGTTTTAAATGTGCCAGTCGCGGCTTATAATGTCTATCTAAAGACGATGAACTTGACAGCGGCGATAGTAGAGGATGCTGTGCAAATTGAGCAAGAGTTAATTGAATCGGGTGCAAACTTCTGGGTTCAATCTCAGTCGAATTTCCATCGGGAAAACTGGCGAACTTCCGGGGAGGATAGGGCTGTTAAAAAGTAGAAAGGATTTAGGTTTAGCTTTAGCGTTTTACAAATACCTATTATGCTGGTGGGCAATGCCCACCCTACGGTACATCAAGGGTTTCGGCGAGCAAAAAATGCAAATTTTCAGTACCATTCAGCTTAAGTCAGCGACATTCGAGTTAAGGGGAATTGCACTGACTTAAGCTGGGTCGGTAGTAGGCACGAAGCGTGCCAGAAGCGAAGACAGCGCTTACTACAAACCTGAAAAGCCGACAAGATTACTTGGGCGGATTCTAAACCCATACTAGCTATGCTTCAACTTTTACTCCTCTCCAAAAGGCAACATAGCCCTCAAAATTTTTCGCCTTCTCTTTTGCTTGAGGATAGTACCAGGCTGCATCTTTATTCTGTTGCCCATCAACTTCGATGGTGTAGTAATTGGCTTGACCCTTCCAGGGACAGCTTGTATGGGTACTGCTTTCCTTAAAATACTCCTGGTTGATTGAGTCTGGAGGGAAATAATAGTTTCCTTCGACAATTTGACAGTTGTTGCTCTCGGCGAGAACCGTGTCGTTCCAGATAGCTTTAGGCATTGTTACGTTTCTTCATAAACTCTCCAATTCTCATTATGAGGTAAAGGTGCAGGGGAGTGGGGGACTCAGCCAAAAATTTCCGCCAGTTTTGCTAGTAAAAGCAAGCGATCGCGTCTTGCCCTCATCTACATTCCGATGCCAATCAGCCACTCACGTTTCAGTCTGACTCCTGTGCATCCTTAAAACTTGGTAGTTCATCCAAAGGACATTCCAAGACGCGACATAAAGCCTGTGTCTGACTAATGGTGAGTCGAGGTTCAAATCTTCCAGCTTCCCAGTTACTGACTGTCTGATCGGTGACGCCTATCGCATCAGCTACTTGTTTCTGAGTTAGTCCCAACCGTTTCCTTAGCTTCGTTAACTTAATCCCTGAACTCATTGCCTCCTAGTTCCCTTAACTTTAAATCTATTTATCTAAGTAGACAAAGCCCTAAATATATTTGTAATATAGGGTCAAGTCATGAGCCAGCGCACGAACTTTCCACGGGACGACGCTGGCTCTGGCTCCAATGACACATGGAGACAAGTCAATTATGCCTTACAAAGAACGCCTTTATCCTTGGGTGCTGGTTCGCCTGCTACCCAATATGCAACGAATTACCGTAGCACAATACCGCAACCGTTCCGATGCTGATGGGCATCTTCGCATTCTTCGCCGTCTGATGCCAAATGCCCAATTTGTGGTGATGTTTAATCCGGGTTTACCACCAGAGTACCAGCCGAACTCGCACTAGACCACCGATTTAAGGGCGTTAGAGATAACAAACCCACCTTCACTCTTATCGATGTGAGGGCGGGTTTGATGAAGCTTTATCGCTGCTACAAACGTTATTCCCTGAACCCGTCTCTACACAGATACACTGAAAATCCCATGTCTGCCTTATTTCGCCGCATCCAACCCGCTAAAAAATTCCGCATCACCAAGCACCAAATCGCAAAATTTCTGAGAATTCCTAAATCCATGATTGTTAACGTCGAATGCTGGTGTTATGTTATTTTTGTCCATCGTAAAAACCAAGGTGGACAATTTATCAGCTACCGTCAAATGGAACAATGGAAGAATGCGATCGCCTTTCATCTACAGCAATGTTCCACCAAAGACCAGCTACAACACTTATGGAGTGCGATCGCCTTTGATCATGCCAAGCACTGGAAACATTACCCAGCTTATGTTCTGCCTTTCCTACAAAGGATAACACGGGACTTATTTTTACCAAGGATTCCCCACCATAGTGAAAGATGCCCAATAATACGGATGGGTTAAATCTTGTGATTGGGGCAGTTCAGAGGGTAACAAAATCGTTCCCGCAGACGTAATCAGTTGACCATTTTCCAGTTTAGTTTTCCCCTTAAGCATATCGATTTGCACCTGTCGTAAGGCTTCGGCTTTAATTGGAGCGGTTTTTAACTGATCATAAAATTGGGTCATTAGTGCCAATGTACCTTCATCGCTGACATACCACAAACTGGCTAAGGTTGATTTGACTCCCGCTTGCACCGCTAATCCGGCAAAGCCTAATTCGGCGTTTTCATCTCCTAATGCAGTACGACAAGCACTGAGTACCAGTAATTCTACAGGTGGATCATTCCATCCTAATTCTGGCAATTGATCAAGGCGTAGCTTACTATTCCATAATTGGATATAGGAATTGCTGATCGCACCGGGACGAAAATCGGCATGGGTAGCGAGGTGAATAATCCCAAAGGGTTGTTTTTTCCGTTGGGCTTTCAGATTATCTAGGGTAAAGCCTTCATCTAGGAAAAATTGACCTTGCCATAGTTTCTGGGTAATCGATTCTAATTCCACAGGAACGGCGGGTAAAGGTTTTTGATCACTAAATTGTGCTGCCCCCATTGCCAATACTTGGCTATCTTGCACACTTTGGAAGCGAGTATCGGTGATACTTAAACTGGGCATAATTCCGACACTATAATTCTCGATCAAGAATTGTTGTTCATTGTGTAGGGCGGCGACGGGAATGGAACGTAATCCTCTGTCCATCACAAACACCAAGTTTTGAATGCCTTGGGCTTGTAAGTCAGCTTCTAATGGCGTAATTAACCAGTCGTAGAGTTGTTTTCCTGGGGCTAAGTAACCCGTAGCATCTCGGACATTCGTTACCGTTAGTTGAAACTGTTGCGCCACTTGTAAAACTTCAGCGCGGGTGATGGGGATGGATTTGTGAATGGTTTCTCCTTGGGCGGTAACTAAAACGAGATCAAGTTGATCATTGTCCTGGGGGGTAGCCGTTGCAGAAGAAAGGCTACTGGGGACAAACATGACATAAATTAATGCAGGTTTAACGCCTGTTTCTTGGGCAATATCCTGCAAAAGTTGACGCGCCTCAGTTAGGGTGAAAATTTGAGTGCCTGATTTGTCGAGATAGGTTTCAAATTCTTGGGTATACGCCGCATCAATTGTGCCAAATACGGTGTCAATAGTAACAGATGGCACGCTGGTTTCTACTTGAGGTTGTGAGGGGGACTCTTTTTGCAGAATCAGCGGATTTTCGGCGGACGATTCACTGGGGGGTTCGGGTGTAATTGTTTCGGGTGTAATCAGTTGAATCTGACTCGGTGCGATTCCCTGAGTATAGGGATTGGGATAGGAACCCTCGGTAATTTGATTATCGCTTCCTGTGGCGATCGCGCCTCTAGTACCATTCTCGTTATTGTAGTCTTGCCCGACGGTGAAGGGGATACCCAATTTCCCTCCCTGATGGCGGATGATCACTGATCCACCGCCATTCCCGCCTGCGGTAGAGATACTGGTTGTTGTACCCGTGCGATCGCTAAATGTCTCGGTAGCGCGGAAAAATTGTTCTGTGGTAATATCAACGTTACCACCTCTGCCATTGCTGCCACCTTGAGCGTTAATCGAATCCACTTCGATATCGTTTTCTGGATCTAAGGTGACATTCCCCCCATCGCCCTGAGTTGCACTGGAATTGATTGCAGCCGTTTGAATCTCAGTTTTGGCTTGTACTGTAATATCTCCGCCTTGATTTACTCCCGATGTATTCAGATTTCCGGTAGTGACAGCCTCTTGATTACTGGTGAGAGAAATTCCTGAATTAGCCGTAATATCGTTTACATTAATAGCTTGATTCGCCAGCAGGTTAATCGTGGCATTATCCAATCCGGTAATTGTACCTATGGCGGTGATCGAACCTGAACCTGTTGGTGATAGGATGGATAGCGGATCGCTAACGGTGAGATTGCCATTGAGTGCGATCGCGCCACTACTATTCTCTCTTCCAATCCTGAGACTCTGGAACCCGTCTTCAAACACGCCTGCGGTGAGGTTAAACTTTTGAGTGGGATTAAGCGGTTGCAAAACCAGATTAGTATTTGATCCCGTTACCGTTGCACCCAAGGTAATCTCTGATGCAGTTAGGGATAAATCCGATAAGACGGCGAGGGAATCTTGGATGCTTAAACGATTCGCGGTAACATTTCCGCCAAATTGGGTGGTTCCCCCAGCATCGGTGGTGAGGCTATTTAATGGTGTGACACTACCCACAGCACCAGAGAATGTAGTGGTTCCGGTACTGAAGATACGTAAAGTGCGATCGCCCTCTACAATGCCATCAAAGCTGATAGTACCATCTACCGTATTCAGGTCAACATCAGCGCCTAAATTAACCCTGTCTCCTAAGAACGTGAGACTATTACCTGAGGTTGTGATATTAGAATTCAGTGTTGTCGTGGCAGCATCGAGGGTAATCGCGGCATTATTTTCACCCATCAGCATACCATTGAGAACAATTTCCCCGCTAGGCGACTGAATAGTCACGGGATCACGGAAGGTAAAATTATCATCCAGTGTAATTGTGCCATTCCCTGATTCTCGTCCAATGGTTATACTCTGGAAACCGTCTTTGAATATCCCACCATTTACACTAAAGTCTTGGTTCGGATTTAGAGGTTGCAGTATCAGGGTTTGATTGGTGCTTGTCTCAATTGAATTCAATTCAATTTCTGCGGCGGTTAGGGATAAATTGGATAGCACATCTACCGAATCTTGTAAATTCAAGCGATTCGCCGTCACATTATCATTAAATTGAGTTGTTCCGCCAGAATCTGTCGTGAGACTATTCAGTCGGGTAGAACCACCAACCGCGCCTCCAAAGCTGGTTGTATCGGAACTCAATACTGTCAAATCATGATTGCCATCAACCGTACCTTTAAAGCGAATCGGGTTACTACCACTGTTGAGAATAACATCATTACCCAGTACAACGCTGTCTGCATTAAACGCTATACTACCATCTACAGTCGTGATATCGGCATTTAAGTTAGTGGTGGCACTGTTGAGTGTAATTGAAGCATCATCTGTACCCGTAATCTTGCCATTAATCGCGATGACACCATCAGGCATTTGAATCGTTACTGGATCACTAAACGTGAGATTGCTTAAATCAATTTGTCCGCCGCTATTCGTACTGCGAATTGTCAGACTCTCGAAACCATCTTGAAATCCCGCTTCCTCGGAGGATGTCCCTGATCCGACTAGGCTAAAGATATCAGTAGTATTTGACGATTGAAGAATCAGATTTTGATTGGTTCCCGTAATCGTTGAGCCGAATTCAATTTCATCCGCCGTTAACGATAAGTCGGACAGCACCTCGACTGCATCTTGGATGTCGAGTTGATTAGCAGTAATATTGTTATTGATTTGGGTTGTTCCCGCTTCATCTGTCCTAAGGGTATTCAAACGGCTGATGCTGCCAACTTCACCTGTAAAGGTCGTTTCTCCTAAATTTAATACGGTCAAATCATAAGTCCCATCAACCGTGCTATTAAAGTTAATTTGACTATTTCTAATCGTGCTTATCGTCAGATCAGCCTTTAATTCAACACTTTCCATAAAGTCGATTGCTGGAGGAGGCTGCATTCCGCTTTGGGTCAAGGTTAAGGTTGAGTCTGACAGCACTTCCACCATGTTATTGAATTCTAACTGGTTGGCAGTTATATCACGATTGATGATCGTTTTTCCGTTAGCGTCCGTGCTGATAATATTTAAAGAATTCAGACTGCCAACTATACCATTAAATAGTGCTGTACCCGTGTCCGTATTTAAACTTAAATCATATTCTCCATCAACCGTGCCATTAAAGGTAACATTACCACCACTCGTATTGAAACTGATATTGCCCCCAAGTTGGAGAGGATTATCGAGAGTGAGGTCATTCCCTCCAGTGTTTACGACTATCTCTTCCCCTGTAAATGCTTGAATATCTAAGACTCCTGTGCCTCTGATATAGGGAAGTTCAGGTTTACTCGGCGCTGGCACAAGCTGGATCTCATTGCTGGTCAGGCTAATTTCACCCCCGATAGAACCATTCGATTCTATTCCTCTTACCAGAATTCTTTCTGCTTCCAGTGTGATAGTTCCGCCAGTACCAGAACAACCCTCATCCTGACTACAGGATTGTATTGTTCCTTCATTAACACCTCCATTGATACGGGTAGTAGTGTCAATTTGTCCACCGCTTCTAATTACAATATCTCCACCATTATCACCACTTGACTGGATATTCCCACTAACAACATTCCCACCAGCAATCACTTGAATATTACCACCATCTCCATTGCTTCTGCCTTTAGCTAGAATATTTGCTACGTCAATACTTCCATTAGGCGCTTCAAGGGTAATATTTCCAGAATCCCCGTTTACACTATCCGATACGATATTTCTCAAGACGCCCGGTGTAATACCGATAATGATTCCATTCGTCGTTTTAATATAAATATCACCCCCTCGACCTGAACCTGTTGTTCCTCGCCAAGCCGTATCAATTCCCGTAAATCTAATATCACCCGCTGCTTCAAAAATCACCGAACCCGCATCAACGTTAATATTGGTAGAATTTGTTCTAATTCTACCGACTCGAATATCACCCGTATCTGAGCGCAAAATCAGGGATGGCGTTGTTGTTAAAAGGTCAAAGTCTGGATCACTCGTGGGAATCATACCCGATTGATCAGGTTCTGTAATCGTAATATTTCTTCCCCGAATATTACCCTCTGCCTCAACCTTAAGTGCAGGTCCATCGTAAGTTCCAACGTTATAATTTCCCCCGGTTGTAATAATCGGATCATAAAGGCTAACGAAGTTAGCAGGTTCTCCTGATAAATTAAGAATTGAAAAATCACCGCCACTTCTAAAGTGGGCATCTACTGATATCGAACCATCACTGACTAACGTCAAATTGCCACCACTTTGAAAGGGTGTTCCCGGATGATTCAGCGTCAGAATATCAATACCTTGTTCACCCTGAATAGTAAGATCCCCCCCCGCCTCTGCCCTAAATGGATTCGCCACAGTATCCCGTACCCGTACCGTATCCTGCGCCAATAGCTGCAAATCCCCAGTTGTGGTTAACTGACTCTCCACCAACGTGAGATTATTCTCTGCTGACAGTAACGCTGATCCCCCCGTTACCGTCTTCGCAACCAGATCACCATTATCAATCGCAATCCCTGAACCCGTAAGCGCAACTTCACCCTGTTCATTCACCGACAAACCTGTGGCGTTACCAACGTTTCCTCCCGTTAGCAATTGTGGAAGAGAAAGAGGCGTAAACGGCACTTCCGTCGCCGCCGCCGGAACCTCTAAACTCAGCAAATGTCCGGCTTGACTAATCCGCACCCATTGATTACCAGGAACCGTGGCGACGGTAATTTGACCTTCTGGGGCGACTAACTCACCCGTACTCACAACCGTACCGCCAATTAAACTGAGATTCTGTTCAGAATTGACTTCGAGTGTACCTGTATTAACGATAGAACCGGGTTCTGGTGTATTAAAGACAAAGCCATTGGGGGTTCCTACCAGAGACGTGTAATCATTGATCCCGGTGGCATTAAACAGGTTATCGCCAAAACTAATCCCTGTAGCGGTTGTAGCAGTAAAGGCGGCGGGGACGTTTAATTGAGCCTGATTGCCAAAGACAATACCTGCCGGATTCATCAAAAACAGATTAGAAGTGCCACCACTAACTTGAATTAACCCATTAATAACCGATGGATCACCACCAGTAATTCGTGAGAGAATATTCTGTATCGATGGGCTTGATAAAAAATTGGCAATTTGTCCCGAATCTAAACCAAACTGACTAAAACTGTGGAAGAGATTCGCGCCATCTCCTGACAATTCCCCCCCCTCAATATCGAAGCGGTTTCCCTCTTGATTCACAGTCGTATCGGTACTGTCATCGGAAACAATAGGTTGGGTTAACCCCGATGACATGAACCCCAATGTGGTTAGGCATAAGGTTAGGGTTGACAGTAGTTTCAGGTAGATGGGGACTGACATAGACTTCTCCTGAGGGAGGTAATTCCTCTATAATTTTCTAGGATTTGAGATAGCCGATCGCGAGACTCGTTTGGAACAAATACACCCATCCTTTGCGAATTGACGCGAGGGAAAGGATGAAAGGCAAAGCCGTACAAGCTTTGAACTCGTTACCTTACCCTGGTTTCGCGTTTCGTTGATCTGGCAGGCACACCCTAGATTGTCAGGTTTCCCGAATATCGAGAATTACTGGCAGAATTTTTCCACACAGCGAACAAATAGTTCTACTCCCATTGCTAACACAGTTTCATCAAAATCAAACCGGGGGTGGTGATGGGGATAGGCTAAATCTTTACTGGGGTTCGCTGATCCCAAAAAGAAATAGCAACCCGGTACAGCCTCTAGGAAAAATGACATATCTTCCCCGCCCATGGTTTGGCATTCGGGTACGATTCCTGTAGGGGTTTCGACGACTTCTTCAGCTACGGATCGAACCAATTCGGCTATCTGTGAGTTGTTGATTACAGGCGGATAAAGCGGCTGGTAGTCTAGTTCATACTGCGCCCCGTGACTCTGACAAATACCTGCAATCACTTGCTCGATACGCTGGCTGAAATACCCTGCCAATTGCGGATTAAAATAGCGCACTGTGCCGCTCATTTTGGCGCTGTCAGCAATGACATTAAACGCTGTACCAGCTTGAAACATTCCCACCGTAACTACGGCTGATTCAATTGGGTCAACATTACGAGCCACAATGGTTTGCAAGGCGTTGACCACTTGAGTGCCAATGACGATCGCGTCTAGGGTTTGATGTGGCATTGCCCCATGTCCCCCCTTGCCTAAAATTTTACACTGAAATCGCTCGCTTGCTGCCATTAAAGCACCATGGCGAACGCCAACCGTTCCTAGGGGCAAATTGTTCCACAAATGTAGCCCAATAATAGCATCCACATCCGGATTTTTTAAGACGCCAGCCTCAATCATCGGTTTAGCGCCGCCGGGTCCTTCTTCAGCGGGTTGGAAGATGAACTTGACGGTTCCCCCAAAGTCTTGACGGTGTTGGGAAAGATAGAACGCCGTACCTAATGCGATCGCGGTATGTCCATCATGACCGCAAGCGTGCATAATTCCCTCATGTTGCGATCGGTAGGGAACCTGGTTTTCTTCCTGAATCGGCAAAGCATCCATATCCGCCCGAATCGCTAACACTGGACCTTTGCGATCGCCTTCTATTGTGGCAACGATCCCAGTTTTAGCAATACCCGTTTGATGCTCAATTCCCCACTCCTGTAACTTTTGGGAAACAAATCTAGCCGTCAGGTGTTCAGTAAACCCTAATTCCGGGTGCTGGTGCAAGCGCCGCCGCCACTCGACAAGCTGAGATTCCAAGGCGCGAATCTCACGTCGGATCTCAGATCCATCTACGGTAGGGGGGGTAGAAGAGGTAACAACCATGATTGCTTAACAACTCGTAATACTATACTTAGAACGAAAAGATGCCTCCGGAGCAAATCTGGAGGTATCTTCCTTTAATACTAAATCCGGGTTAATACGGGTCTTCCGTACTTAGTGTGCTAAACTGTTAACATACTGCACCTAAAATCCAGAGTAGTAATTGTGAAAAGAGAAATGACAAAGCTCCTCAACTTACCAGGAGTCATGGTTGAAAAAATCCAAGAGACAGAAGGAACATTGATTTTATCGGTTAAAGTACAAAATAAAACAGCTAAATGCCCCCGCTGTGGTCATACTAG
>NZ_JAVJQN010000012.1:0-6599 GCF_040218245.1 Coleofasciculus sp. E1-EBD-02
CCTCAAAGGAGAAAACACGACACCCGCAAGGGTAAACGTCGTGTGCCTGGGAACCTGGAAAGACAATTAGAGTTGTTTTCCCAGGATATGTGGAATGTGAGTTCCGCAGAATCCCCCTTTTTCTAAAAGGGGGAGTGTCAAGCCGCGCACTTCACCGGAGTCGTAGTACAGGGGAACGGCTTTGCCATACAGGAAGAGCACTGTGCCATCCTCAAAGACAAATTCGATTTCATCGACAACCTCTTGTCCGGTTCTAGCCGCACGCTGCATCGGTAAGTCTTGGGGGAGAAATTCTTGTCCGTTTTTATATTGTTTAAAGGGCAGGGGATGGGAACCATCCGCAGGGGTTGCGGTTGTTACGGAACCGGGTGGCATTCTCATTAAATTGTACGCCGTCCGGTTAGCCGTCATCTGGTGACAGTCAGGATCATGGGCAATCCAAAGCGCGGCTGGGGTAATTTCCATTAAGGTTTCTAACTCTTGCACTCTGGCGTGGGCAAAGGCTTCACTGATGCGTAAGGCGGCTTCTACCCGCTTGAGTTCAGAAATTTCCATGATGGTGACACCCACTCCCAATAGTTCACCATCGGGTAAGCAAACGGGGAAGTGATTGGCTAAAGCATGGCGATAAACGCCGGGTTGAACTTCACCACTAAACTCAAAGTTCAGCCTCGGTTGCTGAGTCTGTAAAATCTGATCCAGCATGGGGGCAAATTCAGGTGCCATCTGTGGCACAACCTCCCAGAGAGTACGACCTAAATGTTGACTCAGGGGGACGCCATTCATTGTCGCTAAGGCTTCATTGGCATAAAGATAGCGTAAGTCATGGTCAAAAAATGCCATGCCAATGGGGGAACTGGCAATAAAGGCATTGAGAACCGTTTCACTTTTGCGTAGTGCGAACTCGGCTTGTTTTTGTTCGGTAATATCGCTAAAGGAAATGGCGACGCCATCGTCTAATTTGACTGCCATGTTGCGAAACCAGCCAACAATTCCTTCGGATTCGTAGCGCACTTCGATATCATGGGGGTTTCCGGTTTCTACGACGTTGACATAGCGTTCAAATAAGTCACTATTGGTTTGATTCCCTGGCAGGATATTAAGCAGGCGTTGACCGAGTAACTCGGAAACCGAATGATTCAGCATTTTTGCCGCCATGGGATTGACATAAGTCCACTCAAAATCAATGATGTTTCCGGCAGGATTGCGAAGGCTTTTCAGGATAGTAAACCCATCTAAGGATAGATCTTGGGCAACCCGAAATCGTTCTTGACTGAGGCGTAGCGCTTTCTTTGCCTGTTTACGTTCAGTAATGTCTCGACAGATGGATTGAACGGTGGGCAAACCATCCAGCATAAATAGGGTGGAACTGACTTCAACGGGAATTTTTTGACCGTCTTTGGTGCGATGTACTGATTCGATAACCACTCGTTTCTCTTGCAACAATTTCTGGAAACTGAGGTTAATATCGGCTAAGGGGAAGTCCACTACATCCGCAACCGATAGGGTGAGGAGTTCTTGCCGGGTATAGCCTAACCGTTTACAAGCTTGTTCATTCACCTCAATTAATTGTCCGGGTTGATTGTCGGGAGTGAGGGGATAAACGAGTACCCAATCTTCCATGCCATTAAATAAGGTGCTAAAGCGCTGTTCTCTCTCCCTTAAAGCGGCTTCTGTTTGTTTGAGATCGGTAATATCGTTAATGAAGGCATAGAAGCCTTTCACATTCCCTTGCGGATCACTATCGGGGATATACTGCCTGCTAACATAGCGTGACTCCCCATCTTCAAACGGCATCCACATTTCAACCTTTACGGATTCACCCGCTAGGGCGGCTTCAATATCCCGGCGCATATATTCATAGACGGTTGCACCGACAAAGTCTGCCACAGATTGACCAATTAATTGTTCGGCTGGATATCCAAACCAAGTGGTAAAGGCACTATTGACGAAGCGGTAACGGCAATCTGAATCCACATACGCAATTAGCGCCGGAATTGCATCTGTAATTAAGCGCAAATCGGTTTCCCGTTGTTTCAGGGTGGCTTCGGTTGCTTTGCGATCGCTAATATCGATGGTGCTACCAATCACACGAATCGGATGTCCTTGATCATCTCGCGTCACCACCAATCCTTGATCCAAGATATGAATATAGTAGTTGTTTTTGTGAAGAACACGATATTCGACGTGATAGGAATCCCCCTGACTCAACGCCGTTGCTGTCTCCTGATCTATTCGTTCCACGTCATCAGGATGAATGCGATCGCGCCACCAGTTGACAGTGGGTTCGGCTTCGCTGAGGGAATAGCCTAAAATGTTGGTGAGTCCATCGGTTCGTTCTACTCGATTCGTGGTAATCTGCCAATCATAAATTAGCGCATTTACTGCCCGGGCAGCGAATTGGAATCGTTCGTTGGCAAGGCGTAGGCATTCTTCTTGCTGGCGTAGTTCAGTTTCAACCTGTTTTTGGGTGGTGGCGTCGAATAATGTGCCGATTACCCGAATAGCTTTCCCGGTTTGATTCCGTAGAATATAGCCGCGATCTAAAATATGGGCGTAGCTACCATCTGTCTTTTGATAGCGATACTCCGCCATCCAGCGATCGCCTGTACCCGCGAGTGTCTCTTTGAAGCTAGCAACAACCTCGTCGCGATCATCGGGATGCAGGTGTTCAATCCACCATTCCCAGGAATTCGCCGTTGACTGTGGGCGATCGCCTAAACGTTCATTGTATGCTGCGTTCCAGCTAATGATACCTTGTTCTAAGTCACACTCATAGATGGCATCTTTTGTCGCCCGCAGTACCAAAGATAGGCGTTCTTCCGTTTTCTCTAAGCGGGTTTCCACCGTCTGGCGCGTTTCTCGTTCCTGCGCCAGTTGCTGTTTATAGTCACCAATCTCGTCTTCTAACTCGCCCACTCGTTGTTGTAATGCCACAACTTGATCAAGAAGGGGGTTGGCTTCATTTTTCATCGTTTTACTCCTTCTGATCAAACCTGTGATGACTCCAACTCGATGGAAGCATCCTAATTTTAGATTGTAGAAGCTTGGCTGGAAGATGAGTTAATTCTGTAATATTCATACACCAATCCCTATACTCTTGTGGGATTAGCGTCTTATTAAGACTAACGTTAATCCGTTTGAGAACTAGACTATGCAGATTTTAAGTTTTTCACCTATATCTATGGGTATATTTATGTGTTAGACAGAGATCCCCGACTTCTCACAGAAGTCGGGGATCTGGTAGAAGACTTAATCAGGGCTGGCTGCATCAATAAAGATGGGGTTGAAACTGTTGCCTGTTGCCTGTTCCCTGTTCCCTCTCCCCACCACAAGACTCCTTACAGCAGCCCCTAATTAGACATCATTTACCGATAATCAGCCGTCTGAATATACTGTAACCGCGCCGCATCCCGGATTCCATACTCGGGGCGACAGAATCGGTCTAATTGCGCTTCAAAAAATGCCCGATTTGCCTGTAAATGCTTCGGATTTGGGTCATCTAAGGGATACAACAGTGCGGTTCGTAACGCCTGAAATACCGCCGATGTCACACAATACATCGATCGCTGAAAGGTTACACCAATTTGATTCAGGATATCATTTTCACGGCGACAGCGCTTTTCATAGAAGTCTCGCAGATAAGGAGGTAAGAAATGTAACATATCCTGCATCAACAATGTCGGCGGAACGCCCGCCGAACCCACGGGGAATTTATCCGCATAGAGAACCCCATAATGGAAGTCTTTCTGATCACTGGGAACTTCCCCTGCTTGGGCATTATAGGACTTCGTACCCCTAAACGGTGCAGTCCGATAAAATACCGACTCCACATAAGGAAGCGCTGCTTCATACAGCCAGGTAAACCCCTTGGACTTGGGAATCACTTCATAGCATTCCCCCTTAACATACACATGATGATAGATCGGACGTCCCGCGATCGCGAATATGCCATTCACCAAAAAGTTCATCGCTTCGGGGACAGAGGTGATTTTTCCTTCATCGTAGAGATCAGATACCTCAAAGAACACCGGTGCCATTACTTCCCAGAATAGCCCCAACAGACTATAATAGGACGCCTGACGACACTGTTCAATAAACATTTCTGGGAACAGCTTATGCCATCCCAGCATCACCGGATTTCCTTTAAAATACGCCTCAATTGCCCGATTCGCATTGTCCTTATACTCCTGGGTATCCAGATACGGATCAAACTGATTCACTGGGGCGTACATATTCCGATGCCAAAGCATTGCCCGCATACAAGCTTCAGCAAACTCCATATTAATCCGGTCATGCCACAAGTGATGCAACAACTTGGGCATTTTCTGGGTTTCCCCTTTCTCAATAAATTCCACAAGTTCCGGATGCGCCGTTGCTTGACCCCGCCAAATCCGTAAATCGGCATCATCCCCCGCATAATGATTATGGAGGTCTAAATATTCTTTGGGCAGGAAATATTTAAAGAAGGGAAACGGATTCAAAAAGACTCGTTCGCCAATATAAAGCAAATCCCGCCAATAGAAATCCATTGGCACCGCATACGCCTTCCAGATACCAATAATTTGCATCAAATTTTCTGGCGTATCGGGAACCATCGCCCCCCCAGCTTCCAAGCGGTGAACAATATCCGCCAATTCATGCTGAGACGGGGGTAATTTCGTGGCTGGTTTTGTTGGAGTTTGTACCATGGTTATCAAGTTTTGAGTGTTAACCCTTCACGTTGTTCAAGGAAATGATTTTTAATGCTGTAGGGGCGGGTTTAGGGATTAATATTGATTGTTGTCCCTAGCTTGGCTACAAAACCCGCCCGTTGTTCACGTAAAAGAACTACAAATGACGAATGACAAATGACTAATGACTAATGACTAATCACCTGAGTCGGAACCGCCGAAACAATCGAATTCGTCGTCGTTTCTGTCCACCGAACCAACCAAGTTGGTTGAATACCCAGGAAGAAAATAATCACCGCCAAAATAATCGCAGGTGCCTTTTCATTCCAGAGAACTTTCGGATAGTAAGCCTTACGATTATCCAGTTTGCCAAAACAAGTACGATTCAGCAGAATCACAAAATAAACCGCCGTCAACCCGGACGCAAAAATACATAACAGGGTTTGCCAAGGAAGTACCGCATAACTCCCTTGAAACACCAGAAACTCTGCCACAAATCCAACTAAACCGGGAATCCCCGCACTTGCCATTCCCCCTAAAATCAATAACGCACTCACCAATGGTAAACCCCGCGTTGGATTCATCAACCCATTCAAAACATTCAACTCGCGAGTTCCCACCTTAGTTTCCACCACCCCAACCAAATAAAACAGAATCGCCAGAATAATCCCATGACTCACCATCTGAGTCACACACCCCAAAAGACTCAACGGCGTTAACGCTGCGGCGGCGACAACGATATACCCCATGTGACCAATGGAACTATACGCCACCATCCGTTTAATATCTTTTTGGGCGATCGCACTCAATGCACCATACAATACACTCACCACGCCAACAATTGACAATCCCGGTGCTACCAATGACCAGGCTTCGGGAAACAATTGTAACCCATAGCGTACCAACCCATAGGTTCCCATCTTCGCCACCACACCCCCTAACAGAATTGCCACCACAGGTGACGCTTCCACATAAGCATCGGGTAACCAAGTATGTAAGGGAACCAGGGGAATTTTAATCCCAAATCCGACTAACAGAATTGTCAGCAGAATCAACTGAGTGGTTAACGATAACCCTTGAGTTTGAATCGCCTCATAATTAAAGCTAGTCGAATTACTCAGCCACGTAATCCCCAAAAATGCCGCCAAAATCAGAATTCCGGAAACAGCGGTATAGATGAGAAACTTCATCGCCGCATATTCCCGCTTGCTTCCCCCCCAAATTGCAATTAACAGGTACAAGGGAATCAACACCAATTCATAGAATAGGACAAACAGCAACAAATTCTGTGCCAGAAACGCCCCAGTCACCCCTGCATTCACCAACAAAATCAGGGCATATTTAAGGCGCAGCCGTTCCACATCAACGCGGCTACTAAAAATAACCACCCAGTTCAACAAACTCCCCAACGCCAGCAACGGAAACGATAAACCATCCGCCCCTAACTTGTAGGATAATCCTAGTTGAGGAATCCAGGTCAACTCCTCTTGAAACTGCCAACCGGAATAGGTGATATCAAACTGCGTGGCTAGCCACAACGTCACCAAAACAATCGCCGTCGCCACCGCCAAAGCAATCGCCCGGAGTCGTGTTTTTGCCACTTCTCCCGGCAGAAATCCAACTATAATCGCACCAACAACAGGTAACCCAATCAGCGTACTCAGCATAATTCTGTCAAAAATTCCAACTCAAAACGCTTCCACTTAATCGGGGCGAGTTGATCAATCTCTAACTAACTAGAAATGATTCAGTTCAACCCACCCCGAAACCCTCAAACCTCAAAACACGCTATCCCACGTCTCCCCATTTAACATCCCTCTAAACAGTGAACACATCCATTCCTCCACCACCTCACTTAACCCCTCTGCGTCCCTCTGCGCTAACCTCTGCGTTCCTCTGCGTTAAAAAAACACATCTTTCACCACC
>NZ_JAVJQN010000027.1:0-42360 GCF_040218245.1 Coleofasciculus sp. E1-EBD-02
GCTTTGTATGCAGATAAAAACTTAACGGCTGATGTCAAAAAAGTTCAACCTTATTTATGGAGGAAGGGAGTCTGTGAACAACTTACATCCTGACTCGCATTCATCTACGCTTGATGCTACGCATACAAGACGTAGGATTCTTATCCCCTCAATTTGCTCGGATCGCCCTTTATTTAGGGTTTGCTGCACAACCCACAAACCATTAGCCATCAATATTTTGAGTAGCATTGACATTGGTTCATCTTCCAGGAAAGATAATAAAACTCATCAAAACCCTTGCACCGCTATCAGGAAAAATGTACCCTTGCTCCCCCAGCTCCCCCAGCTTCCCCCGCTCCCCCTCACCACAACACTTATTCAGCAGTCCCTATTTAAAACCCCCTGTGTTAGTAGAGACGTTGCATGCAACGTCTCTACATTTCCTCTTGAGGAGGCATTTTTCTTAATTAAATGATTTGAATCATATCTGTATATTCGGTCAACAATTCATCATAAGTTAGGCTATCGTCTTGACTCTGAGGACTCCAAAGCAGTTCCACGGTCATTAAATACTCAGGACGCACTGACGCGACTTTCTTTAATGCCTGATTCAGGGTTTCTGCTGAACGAATGTCGCCAAACAACGGGTGATCATCTGCCGTTCCCACTAACAGCGTCACGACTATATAAGCCGCTGGGTCTTCCTGAGCATCGGGCATTACCGGAACTTTTTGACGCACTCTTCCGCCAACATTGCTCAGGGTTTCGGCACTAAATTTGCTGCGTTCTTCTACCGAAAGCTGGGTAAATAGTGTTTTGGCTTCCTCGATATTAACGCTTTGCGAACTGCTGGAAACATGACTCCAGGTATCTGAATGACGTAGCAAAACTAACGCCGATTCTTGCAGCAGTTCGAGTAAACCTTCGGGAGTCGTTGTATCGACCGTTAAGGCGAGTTCCGATAACTCTGATTGCAAGTTTGGGGTGTGAGCAAATAAGGCTACCTGTAATTTACTCACTGTGACAATATCATTTTCTAGTTCATTGGTGGCGGCTTTCCGGCGTTTGAGGAGAGACAAAATCAACCGGATTAGTAGATAAATAACCAGGAAAATCCCTACACCAAAAAATAGTAAAGCGATCAAGACGGGTAACGGGTTCGCTGATTTCGTGGAGTTCACCGCTTGAGTTGGATTCGTTGCTGGCGCGGTAGCTGGCGGTGGAGTTGTACTATTAGTTGATTCCGGATTGGTCAGGCTTTGATTGGGTTGTGCGGCGGGTGCTGAATCCGTTGTCGCTGCATCCGGAAGGGTTTGATTTTGGGGAGGCGGTGCTGAAGTTGTCCCAGGATAGGATGTTGAGGGATAATCCTGGAAATCGTTATCGTCATTTTCGATTTCAATTTCCAGTTCTACTGAACTATGTCCATGTCCATAAGACGGGTGAGAGGTACGCCTGGGATGGGTTGATGAGGGATTCGGTTGATTCGGCTTGGTTTGAGTCGGAGTTGGAGATGTGGGTTTCTCTAATGTCCCGCCACTAGCTCGTCCCCCGGTTGTTCCCCTATTGGTAGGATTAGATTGAGATGGAGATGTTCTCGACGATGATGGAGGGGAGGATGAACGGCTAGGGGAAGATGAACGGCTGGGGGAAGATGAACGGCTAGGGGAAGATGAACGTGAGGATGAACCGCGACTAAAGGAACCGCCACCGCTGCGTCCCCCACTGCTTCTAGCGTAGGCGTCGGGATGCATATCAATCGATGCGCTGATGCGATCGCGCGATACCTCTAGGTCTACACTGTTAATTAGGCTTAAACAAAGAGCGGTAGCCAATAACGTCTTAAAGTTCATCCGTTGTAGCCGATTCATGAAGGTCTCCCGATGCTACTCCCTTAGCTACAATTGTAGCTTTTTGGTGAAAATCATTCATCGTTTCATCGCCATCATGGTAGAGAAGGGCGGGTTTAGTTACATTATCGGTTGATTCCCAAATGTTATCGGTAAAACCCGCCCCTACAGCTTGGCTACCAGACGTAGGTTAACCGGAAACTTTACCAAAACTTGATAATTCAGGGGTAGGCATTAGCACCTAAATCGGACATAAATTAAATAAGGGATAAAATAACCTAACTCAGCAAACTCCTATTCTTTCCCAGTATATTCATGAACCCCCCACCCCCAGAAACCATTCCCTTTGTTGATCTGACGCTGCAACACCAGCCGATTCAAGCGGACATTGAACAAGCGATTCAGACGGTTATCCAGCGCGGTGATTTTGTCTTAGGTCAAGCTTTAGCCGAGTTGGAAGCAGCATTTGCGGCGGCGTCTGGTGCAGAGTATGGTGTCGGTGTCGCTTCCGGGACAGATGCGATCGCGCTAGGATTACAGGCAAATGGGATTGGTGCAGGTGATGAAGTGATTGTTCCTGCCAATACGTTTATCGCCACTCTCATTGGTGTGCTTGAGGCAAAGGCGACGCCCGTCTTAACCGATTGTGACCCCAACACCGCCCTGATTGACCTGAATGCAGCGCAAAAAGCCATCACCCCCAAAACTAAGGCAATTATACCCGTTCACCTTTATGGTCAGATGGTATCACCGCCGCAATCACTCAATTTCGCCCATAGTCATAACCTGCTACTCTTTGAAGACGCCGCCCAAGCCCATTTAGCCCAACGGGACGGGTATCGGGCGGGTTCGGTGGGTAAAGCCGCCGGCTTTAGCTTTTATCCGAGTAAGAATTTAGGCGCGTTTGGCGATGGCGGAATCGCCCTAACCAGTGATCCCGATGTCTATCAAACCTTGCGATCGCTAAGGAATTATGGCGCACCCCGTAAATATTATCACTCAGAACTGGGCAAAAATAGTCGCTTAGATTCCATCCAAGCGGCGGTTCTCAACGCCAAGTTACCTCATTTGTCCCAATGGAACCAGTCTCGCAACGCCGCCGCCCACTACTATGACCAATTATTAGCACCGCTAGCGGATAAAGGGATTATCCCCATCCAAAACCAAAGCGGTACGGGTCATGTGTATCATCTGTACGTGATTCGGATTACCGCCGCCTGTTCCCTGACTCGTGAAATGGTGCAAGAGAAACTCAATACCGCTGGGATTCAAACAGGTATCCATTATCCCCTCCCTTGCCATCTACAACCTGCTTATCACTATTTGGGGTATCAAAAGGGTGATTTCCCCCATGCCGAAACTCTGTGCCAGGAAATTTTATCATTGCCTATGTATCCTGGAATAAGTAACGCTCAAATTGAGCGAGTGGTTGATTGCCTCAATAGCCTGTTGTAACCGCATCCGGCGGCTGTAATTTCGGGGTACAATTATGCAACTTGGACAAAAGATTCCTACTGCCATTGACCGTCACCTGTGGGATGGTGCGATCGCGGCTTTACTGATTATCCTCTATGCGCCTCTACTCATCCACTGGTATGATGGTTGGCTGAATAAAAGTATTAGCATTGAACACGAATACTTTAGCCACGGTTTAATTGGACTGCCCTTTGCCGCCTACATCGCCTGGACTCATCGCCAGCAGTGGCAAGCCATCCCCGATAAATCGAATTATGTCGGGTTAGGATTACTGGCAGTTGGTGGCGTCTTTTATCTGTCGGGTCAATCGGAACTGGTTAATATTTCCTTTCCCACGGTTTTAGCTGGACTGTGTTTGTGGTTTAAAGGGATTCCTGGCTTACGCTTACAAAGCTTTCCTCTACTGTTGGTGATTCTGGCAACACCCACCGCATTTCCTTACTTAATCGAACCCTACGCCTTGCCCCTACAACGCTTTATAGCTGGAGTTGCCGGATTTATTTTGATTCAATTTGGCATTGATGTTAATGTCGTTGGCATTAACTTATTTGTCGGCGGACGAATTGTGGAAGTAGCCCCTCACTGCGCTGGATTAAAGATGCTGTTTACCAGTTTATATGTGAGTTTAATGCTGCTGTACTGGAGTGGGGCGTGGATATCACGACAGAAGACGACATTGTTGCTCATTGGTGCGGTGTTGGTTAGTGTGATTGGTAATATTATCCGCAATACCCTACTCACATTCTTCCATGGTACTGGGATGGATGGAGCGTTCCATTGGCTGCATGAAAGTTGGGGCGGAGATCTGTATTCAGCGGGAATGTTAGGAATGTTAGTGATTTTACTTAAACTCATTGAACGTTCTGTTGATACCGAACCTCAAACGCCTGATTCTGTATCTGAGTGAGATTAAAAAACGTTTGTATTTAGTCAGGGCGGGTTTTGTACAAACGTTACCATCAATAGCCAAGCCTAAAATCCCTAAACCCGCCCCTACACAAAATTAAAGACGCGCCATGACACGTCTGGAACACTCAAAACTCTTGCGCCCATGAAGGCAAATCTGATGAAATCCTCAAGACTGCGCCAGGTGATTAAACGCCTGCGATTCAACCGCGCGATCGTGTTACTGTTATTGTTAGTCATTGTCGCGATCGGGGCAGTACCAAGTTATTTGACAGGCAACTGGTCGTGGATTGAGCCACCCAGATTTGCCAATTTCAGTAGCATCAAAGTGGTGCAAATTGAGGGGTTAGAGATTCCAGGCTGGGAAACCCTAGAGCAACGAACTGTCACCTTAGGGGGGCATAAATGGTCCTATCAGGAAATTCAGGGCGACTTAGATAAACCTGTATTGTTATTGTTACGTCCTCCCAATGGTCCGATTGATCAACCTCAGGTTGAATGGATGGATATTAATGGTGTCTTTCAATGGAAAAAGGATTCCCATCAACGCTTAAACTTTACCGTTGAAACCCAATCCCAGCAGGCGCAAGTTAATGCCCGTCTCTTTCGCGCTTGGACTCAACAGCAAACCTTTGCCGTTGTTCAGTGGTACGCTTGGGCGACAGGGGGTCATCCCGCTACCCGTCAATGGTTTTGGGTTGACCAAATTGCCCAGTTAAAGCGTCAGCGAGTACCATGGGTAGCGGTTTCTATCCAGATTCCGATGGAACCGTTAGGGGATTTGGCAGACGCCAAACCTATCGCTGAATCTCTCAGTCAAACTGTGCAAAAGGCATTGATGACAGAACCGTTGGCGGGAGAGGATTAAGGGGCGCAGAGGGAGCAGAGGGAGCTGGGGAAGCAGGGGGAGCTGGGGGAGCTGGGGAAGCAGGGGGAGCTGGGGGAGCTGGGGAAGCAGGGGGAGCAGGGGGAGCTGGGGAAGCTGGGGGAGCAGGGGGAGCTAGTTGGGCATAGTGCATGTGTAGGGGCGGGTTTCACCATTATTGTTTATTCCCTAACCCAGATGTGACTGAACCCGCCCCGACCAAGGGTTAACATGAACAAGGGCAGGTTTTTTTGAGCCATTATTCGGTGAGGGGGGCGGGTTTTTTTGAGCCATTATTCGGTGAGGAGGGCGGGTTTTGTTGTTCCGTTATCGGTGGGGAGGGCGGGTTTTGTTGTTCCGTTATCGGTGAGTTATTGGTGAGGAAGGGCGGGTTTTGTTGTTCGGTTATCGGTGGGGAGGGCGGGTTTTGTTGTTCCATTATTGGTGGATATTTGAATTGAGTCCCTAAACCCGCCCCTACAATTGTGGCTAAACCCGTCCTGATAATTGAGTGATGTGGAGGGAATAATTTTGACTAAAGTTAATTGGTATGCTGTCGGCACATTAATCGCAATTGGCTGGTTAGGGCAAATTAATTCAATCGCTTGGGCAACGTCTCAGAGAATAGTAGAACCTTCAGCATCAACTCCCCAAAGAGAACATGCCCAAATTCCTACCTTGCCACCTCCACAAGACATTAATAGTCCGACAGAGGGAGTAAACATTAATGTTCCTGATCCCTTTGCCCCACCGCCACCCCTCGGTTACCCAGAAGAATCGC
Organism: Coleofasciculus sp. E1-EBD-02; assembly: GCF_040218245.1. Lineage (NCBI taxonomy): Bacteria > Bacillati > Cyanobacteriota > Cyanophyceae > Coleofasciculales > Coleofasciculaceae > Coleofasciculus > Coleofasciculus sp. E1-EBD-02. The sequence continues at coordinate 5,858 of NZ_JAVJQN010000027.1, forward strand.
CGCAGAGAGTCCCGGATACTCAATTTAATGAATATGTTCTCGGTATTGGTGATTCCATTGCGGTTACGGTAGAACGTTTTCCTGACCTTAATTTTTCCGGCACAATTGATTTACAAGGGAATATATTAGTTCCCTTAGTTGGTAAAATTAACGTCCTCGGACTTACTCCCGACCAAGTTGAAGATAGATTAGCCACCGCCTTTAGTGAATTTGTGGTTGACCCTGATGTAACGGTGGTTCTAGCCGGATTGCGTCCCGCCACAATAACCATTGCAGGTGAAGTGACTCGACCTGGTTATTATTCCCTAGCGCCCGGTTCTCAGCTTACAGCGGCTCTACAAGCGGCTGGCGGAACCACGAATCTGGCTGACTTGCGTACTGTCATCGTGCGTCGGCGTTCTCCTGCGAATAATTCGATTATTGAACAACAGATTGATTTATTTACACCGTTGCAAAATGCTACAGCCTTACCGGATGTGCGTCTCCGCGATGGGGATTCTGTTGTCGTATTGGAATTGGAAACGGGTACAACTATGGATTATGACCGCAGTCTCGCCTCTCGCTCGACGCTGGCGACACCGCAAATTACGTTGCGAGTCTTGAGTTATCCCAATGGTCGAATTGGCAACCTGAATTTGCCCAATGGCAGTAATTTTATTGATGCGTTGACCTCGCTGGCACCAAGTTTGGAGGATGCGGATTTAGGTGAAATTGCCTTAATGCGGTTTGATCCGGAACGGGGTAAGGTGGTGACCCAGGAGATTGATGGGAAGGCTGTCCTCATGGGTGATTTGGCGCAAAATGTCCCCTTGCAGAATGAAGATGTTATTGTGATTGGTCGTAGCCTTATCGCTAAAATCAACTATGCTTTGCGTTTAGTGACTCGACCCTTTAGTGATTTTCTGGGATTTCGTAACTTTTTTGAGAATGTCGGGGATGTGTTTGGCTCAGGGGATAATAACTAGGGCTGGCTGAATAAGCATTGTGGTGAGTGTAGAGACGTGCCATGGCACGTCTGGGAGCTGGGAACAGATGCAATTTGTTATCCGGACAAGACGTTGCTCGTTGAATGGCTGTGCGATCGCATCCTTTCCGCTATCATCCTACAAAGGTGCTGAGCTAGAATACAAGCACAGACACTTTGACCTCATTTATTTCCCTCAATTCAGTATACCCCCATTCGGTGCATACTCTCCTAGACTCCGCTTGCACGACTCGTTCAGCTAAATTGCTATGACTATTCCCTTAATTAAACGTTATTTAATCGCTCTTGATCGTTATAAATTTATTGGTATCGGTATTTTTGCTTTAATTACTGGCGGATCGGGCGTTGTGGCGATTATGCCCTCTCCTCCCAGTGCTGTGTCTTACGAAGCCGTTGGAATTTTGTCGGTGACTCCTCCGGTGAGAACCTTTTCGGAAACCGGAACCCAAATTCAGCAGCAGGGGGTGCAACTGGGAAAGGAGAATCTTTTAGAGGAGAACGTGATTAAAGCTACCTCTATCGCTGTGGGCGCTAATCCAAAAGAGATCATTGATAATGTAGATTTGAAGTTCGACACGTCTGGAGGAGAGGGAGAATCCTCGATTCCGTCAATCATTGGAGTGTTTTACAACGATGATGATCCGGAGCAAGCCGCCAAAACTGTAGAAGTGCTGATGCAGAAACTGATCGAGCAAAGTCGTTTGATTAATACTGGACGACTACAAGCGATTATTGACTCAATTGAAACACGCTCAGCGGAGGCGGAAAACGAACTAAAACAGGCACAAGAAGAACTGGAAACCTTTAACCGGATTGAAGGCGCTGCCTTAGCCTTAGCGGAAGATAACAGCTTGCTGGCACAAATTAATGCCAACCAACAACAGCAACGCCAACTGCAACAGACTCTAGAAGGAATTGAGAGTCAGATGGCTAGCTTGCAGAGACGGTTGGGGTTGACGGCTGACCAAGCGTATACGAACTCTGCTCTCAGCGCTGATCCCACCATCGCTGGCTTGCGCGGACAATTGCAACAAATTGAAACTCAGGAAGAACTGCTCAAGAGTCAAGGGTATAAAGACCAACACCCGAATGTGCAGGAGTTACAGCGACAGCAACGAACGTATGAGGCGATGCTGGCACGACGAGCCGCTGAGGTGATTCAGGGGAACGGTAGGGGTGAAGCTTTAACTCCCCCACAAATCCGAGCCGATAGCAGCCTTGACCCAGCTAGGAAACAGTTAGCTGATACATTGGTGTCATTATCAACTCAACGCGATACCCTGCAAGATCAACTGGAAACGACCAAAAGAATTGGACAGGAACTGCTCCAAGACTATCAACAGATTCCCACCAAACAGCTTGAGCAAGTACGCTTGGCGCAGCAGTTTCAGCTCAAACAAGACTTCTACAACAGATTACAGGCATCACTCATCGATGCTAAAGCCGCTGAAGCGGAAACCGTGAGTTATCTCAGTGTTGATCAGCCTCCGAATGTCCAGAAGAAAGGCGGGAAAGAGTCAACTAATCCGATTGTCATCCTCGCCGGGGGAACCTTTTTCGGCTTAGTCGCGGCGGCTGGCGTGATTCTCATCTTGGCTATCTTAGACAACAAACTCTATGCCGCCAAAGAAATCCAGCAATTGCTGGCACAACATGATGTCCCTGTCTTGGCAGAATTGCCTGTGGTGATGAGTATTGACCCAGATTTGGGACAAACGGGTATTTTACTCAAGTCAAGTTCACCTTATTTAGAGGTGTACGAACGGTTCCGCAGTAAGCTTTGTAGTGGGGAGAATAAATCCTTGAAAGTGGTGTTAATCGCCAGCACGGTTAACGGAGAGGGTAAAAGCACCACCGCTTATAATTTAGCGATCGCGTCAGCTCATGCGGGTAAGCGTACTCTATTAATTGAAGCCGATTTGCGCTCATCCTCCCAAGCGCATTTCCACCACGTCACCCCTGAACCGGAAGCGAAGACCCAACCCTTATCCTACTACGGGTCTAAGAGTGCTTGCATTCAGTTAGCCCCAAATATTGAGAATCTCTATATCGTACCCAGTCCCGGACCCCAAAAACAAGCTGCCGCTATCCTAGAATCGCGAGAGTTTCAACAGCTTATCAGCGATGCTCGCAATCGCTTTGATTTTGTAGTTATTGATAGTCCGGCACTCTCCCTGTCCAATGATACCCTGTTGCTCGAACCCCTAGCCGATGGGATGGTACTCGTCACCCGACCGGGTTACAGTGAGAAATCAATCCTGAATCTGGCAGCTCAAGAATTAACTGAAGCCGAGCCATCACCGCTATTAGGGGCGATTATCAATGGTGCGGATACCTCGATTCCAGTCAGCGCTACTGAGGTTGAGGAGGATATTGAACTGGAGTATGAAGACGAAGACGAAGATGCTTTTGAAGATGAAGATGAAGAATTAGAAGAAGAACAAGAGGAGCCAATTCCGACGGGTGCGACAAGGTATTAATTGTCATTTGTCATTTGTCATTTGTCATTTGTCATTTGTCATTTGTCATTTGTCATTTGTCATTTGTTGATTGGGGAAGTTACCTTGGTAGGGGCGCAAAGCTTTGCGCCCGATTCAATGGTAAAATCTAGTCCACAATTTTAGCTGTGTCACTCCAGTGGGCAGAACCTTCTCGTACTCGCCTAGGAGAACCCGAAGGGTAGAGGACTCCAATTGCCAGTTAACCTGTTGGGTTTCGCGATCGCTCTACCCAACCTACACCCCATTCTCGACACCTGACCCCGACACTCTACCCTCCATACCCTGCACCCTCATTAATACAGATGATAGAATAGAATTGTTAAGTTTTTTATACTCTATTTATTAATATCTGTGGTTTGGCAACTCTCCTCATTACCGGAATCCCCCTCGATACCCAATCAAGACCGTCTTTCCCGTTGGATAGAAAAACTCGTTGACAATTTGCCCCAAACCAAAAGAATTACCCAGCAGATCATCACCGCGATTGGCGTCGGCTTACTCTTTAACTGGCTGCATGTCCCCGTCGGTTGGCTACTGGGTCCGATGCTGGTGGGAATTGGCTATGCAATCAGTCTAGGACGTCGCCAACCCTTACCTTCAAGTTTTAAACTCATCGGACAAATTGTTGTCGGTTTAGTTACAGCCACTCGCTTTTCTCCAGAAACCATTAGTGTGGCAACAACCTATGCCATCCCTTTGTTACTCTGTGTGTTGCTCACCGGGAGTCTGAGTCTATTTAATGGATATCTCTTAAGTCGTTGGGCTGGGATTGATCGCACTACCAGTTTACTCGGATTTATACCGGGTGCAGCCTCCAGCATTGTGGTCATGAGTGAAGAAATGGGAGCGGATGCGATCGCGGTTGCTCTACTTCAATATATCCGAGTTTTGCTGGTTGTGTTAATCATGCCTAGCGCGGCTATCCTGCTGGTTCCCGCCAACCCCGATACGTTAGCCACCGCCACTGTCACCCCAGCCAGCACCTTGACCACCTTACCCCTGGCGTTGAGTCTTTTAATTCTCGCTGGGTGCGGTATCCTGGGAATTTGGGCAGGAAAGCGATTCCGTTTACCCTCCCCTGGATTTTTCGGTCCCTTTCTGGTAGGGTTAGCAGCATTTTTGGCATTGCCAAATCCAGTACAAATGCCTCAACCTTTATTCGCAGGTGGACTATTACTGATTGGATTATCGGTTGGGGTACAGTTTGACTGGCAAACCGCCCGTAAACTCGGCAAAGCTGTCTTAATTGAAATCGGGTTAGTCACTGGGTTAATTATCATCTGTTTAGGGATTGGCTATGGCTTTCATTGCGTCACCGGTGTGGATATGGCAACGGCTATTTTAGGATTCACACCGGGAGGAATTGAGGCAATGGTGGCTACCGTTATGCAGTTAGGCGGTGACACCGGATTGGTATTAGCGATGCAATTAACCCGGATGTTAAGTATCATTATGATTGCCCCTTGGTTAGTAGCGTTTTTGGTTAAGCGTGCCAACGCTGCAAATGATCAGTCCTATAACATCGAACCCGTTATCACTCCAGAAAAATCCACCCTTAAGCCGGATTTTGACTCTGTTCCAGCGGGAAAGTAGAACGCAATATCTCATCCACAGTCTCTAGCGTCAGTGGTTGTTGGTCAGCTAAAGCTTTAATGGTTTGAGTTACTGCCTGAATTTGGAAGGGGTCGAAGTCTAATCCCAGTTGACTGGCGCGATTGGCAATCGCATGGCGTCCTGTTAATTTATGATTAATTAAAAAGGAACGGGATAGTCCAAAATCATTGGGATCAATGGCTTCATAAGTATGGGGATTATTCAGCATCGCTTTGGCATGAACTCCTGCCTTATGGTTAAACGCGGCTGAACCGATAATATAGTGGTTGGCGGGGATTGCCATACTTATTTTATCGGCAACCAATTGATGCAGTGCTAAAAGGTTGGGTAGGCGATATTTCCACTGCAACTGTTTGGGATCAACCGTGTAGAGACGGGCGATGAGTCCAGACAGGGGAGTAATCCCATTCCGTTCCCCAATTCCCAAGACTGTGGTATCGATATGAGTTGCACCCGCTTCCAAGGCGGTATAGCTATTCGCGATCGCACAACCTGTGTCATTATGACCATGGAATTCAATATCGGTACTTGTATGTTGACGCAGTGTCTGGACTAAATTAAACACTTGATTCGGAGTCGCCACACCCACGGTATCCGCTAAACCAAAACGATTGACTATTCCGAGTTTATCAATGGCACAATAAATCTGGAGCAAATCGGGAAGGGAACTGCGAAAGGAATCTTCTGTAGAGAAGCGCAACTCTGTTTCTGGACTTTGTTCATGGATAAAGGTAATAACGTCTGCTGCCAAATCCAGAATTTGATTAATACTTTTACCATGACCAAACTGGCGCAGAAAACGGGACGTACCAAAGAACAGATTAATCCCGTTAACGCCTGTATCTAATGCTAATTTTGCATCGTCTAAATGACAGCGAATATGGGTCAGCACTTTGGCGTGCAAACTCAATTGAGCTAAATGCTGACAATCTTGACGGGATTGCGGTGAAGCACAAGGGGAGGTGACTTCAATATATTCAACGCCGAACTGGTCAAGCGCCTGAGCAATTTCTACTCTATCCTGTGATGAAAAGTTGGCATCACCAAATTGTTCTCCTTCCCGTAGTGTCGTTTCTATAATTGAAAATTGACTCAGTGACATTGATGGTGTCCTTTTTTAGTGCTAACTAATCACATCCATATCTATAGTATCGGAGGGTTCTAGGGCGAATTGCTTCTTAAACTACTGATTTTATAACTCTTTTCAACCTATATTATCCTGCAAAAATTTATCTAGATTTAAGAATTGATAGAGTATAAATCACTACAATAAGCTTATCCTCAGATCTGGTACTCTGCTAAGTAGGTGGACACAATTAAAGTTAACGGTTGAGATCAGGAAGGATCAGGGAACACCTCGACCCTTCGACACGCTCAGGGCATCGCTTACCTCGACTTGCCTCGACTTCGCTCGGCAACACGCTCGGTGTGTCACAGGGAACAGTAAGGGTTTGAGGGCGATTTACACAAATTAATAAGCGTGCCGTTTTCTTTTGTCCGACTACTTAGTCAGGAAATAAATTTGCCTGTCAAAGCTAAAGTAAGCATCGAGCTTACCAGGTAAATCCTTGAACCCGTTTTAACGGGTTTAAGCTTTTAGCCCCAACTTTAGTTGAGGGCTTAATTTACTATTGCCTATTGCCTATTGCCTCTCCCCACTATTTTAGTCACTCGACTAAACGGGAAAAAATATAATTGCCAAACGTTGTTGAACTCTTCCTCTACCAATCCCACCGAAAAAGTTTCCGCTTCTTTGGGAACATAAAGCGTTCCGGCTAGATAGTCCCAAATTGAAAAGATTAATCCGAAGTTTTTATCATAGTGTTTCTCTAATTTACTATGATGGATCTGATGCATCGCTGGACTGACTAGGATATGATTCAGATGCCAACCATAAGAAATCCAAACATGGAAATGGCGAAGATTGGACGTCAGATGAAATAGATAAATAATCACACTGACACCCGCTATCGTGAAAGGTTCAACATCGCCCTTAAACGTATATCTGAATAAACCCGTGACCAACCCTAGCAAACAGGCTTTGCAGGTATAAATGATCATATCATCGACGGGGTGATCTCGCTTAGCCGTGACAGGGGTTAGCACTTGGGCTGAGTGATGAGTTTTGTGAAATTCCCAAAGAATGGGAACTTTATGTAATAAGTAGTGCGCCCAAAAATAGCCAAAATCTATGGCGAAAACGACGGCAATTGTATAAGCGAGTTTAGCGGCAAAATTTATGTCCGGTTCTATTCTCGGTTCTCTGAAAATTCCGTAAAAGGATTGAGTTGTCAGTTTGGCTACTATTTCCGTTACACTAATCAGTAGCGTCAGACGGATAAGGATTTTTATCAGCCCATTAATGAAATAACACTGATAGTCTAAAATTGCCGATTTGTGAGTATAAATTGAGTGAGGGAAACAGTAACTTAGTAAACTTAGCCAAGAAAATTTGCCAGGATTTGGATGAGAGATTCGGTATAATCCAAAAAGCAGAATTAAACTGAATAAAATATAAATCCAGTAAAAATTGTGGGCGCTGTCAAACAGAGGAATACCTAGGTTAATTATTTCCTTGACCGATTCCGGAAGTGAATAAAACACTTCTTTGACCAACTCAATCATGACTATTGTATTTAATTGTAGTTATCTCAGGGTTCAAGAAAGATTCTGAGAATCCCAAAATGATGGTTTCGTATCCTCAGAAAACAATCCTAACAAAGGACCCAGAATAGCGCCAAAGACAAACCCGCCAGCGTGCGCCCAGTAAGCAATACCCCCATTTTCCATCCCCACATTTGCTGGGGCTTCTAACATAGCTAACCCATTAAACGCTTGCTGTAAAAACCAAAATCCCAGGAAAAATACAGATGGTAATCTTAACGTAGTAAAAAAGAAGCCCAAGGGAATTAATGTAACCACTTTAGCATTGGGAAACTTAAGAATATAAGCACCCATTACACCCGCGATCGCACCACTGGCACCTAGAGAGGGAATCCCCGATTGGGCGGAGAAAAACCACTGGGCTAAACTGGCTAATATGCCACAGGTTAGATAAAATATCACAAACTTGAACCGACCCAGTTCTTCTTCAATATTATTGCCAAAAATCCAGAGAAATAACATATTGAATCCCACATGGGTAAATCCCGCATGGAGGAACTGCGCTGTGATTAACGTCAGCGGTTCCGGTATCGGCTGATGCACGGTAATGCCGTTAAAACTGGTTGTCAGTTCTTTAGGGACAACAGCAAATAGATGAAAAAATACATCCAGTTGTTGAGAATTTAATGTTAGCTCGAAAATAAAAACTAAGACATTAATTGCAATTAACGTATAAGTAATGTATGGTGTAATTTTGATTGGATTTTCATCCCGTAATGGAACCACAAGCCTCTTTCTCCCTGATAAATTAACAATTAATTATTTAAGTAGGTTGATGGATACAAACCTAATTATATCAACTTATGGAAATAGTCTTCACACCTTTAGGTAAGATTTAGCTTGCTTCTCGAAGAGCAACTATGACAAATGACGAATGACCAATGACCAATGACCAACGACCAATGACCAATGACCAATGACCAATGACGAATGACGAATGACCAATGACCAATGACCAATGACCAATGACCAATGACCAATGACGAATGACCAATGACGAATGACCAATGACAATTAATCTTCAGACAATAATCCAAATAAAGGACCCAGGATGGCTCCGAACACAAAACCGCCAGCATGTGCCCAATAAGCAATTCCTCCAGTTTCCGTACCCACATCCGTTTGCACGCTGACACTCGCCACGCCACTAAACGCTTGTTGGACAAACCATAATCCTAAGTATAAAACAGCAGGTAATCGAATAGTTGTCACGAAATACCCTAAAAAGATTAAGGTATTGATTTGAGCCGTAGGAAACTTGAGAATATAAGCACCCATTACTCCCGCGATCGCACCACTCGCTCCTAGGGATGGAATCCCGGATTGCATAGAGAAAAACCACTGGGACAGAGCGGCTAGTATACCACAAGCAATGTAAAATATAAAGTACTTGATATGACCTAGGCGATCTTCAATGTTGTTGCCAAAAATCCATAAAAACAACATATTGCCGCCAATATGCAATAACCCTCCATGAAGAAACTGAGAACTGATCAAGGTAAACCATTCTGGCACGGGTTGATTGACTGAAATCCCCTCAAAGCTAGCGCTTAACTCTTTGGGGACAACCGCATACAGGTGGAAAAATGCATTAAGCTGGGGCGGTGTTAGAAGTAATTGATGGATAAAAACCGCAATATTAACACCAATGAGCGCGTAGGTTACATAAGGAGTAATGCGCGTGGGATTATCATCACTAATGGGGAACACAGTATGAATTATGAATTAGGAAATCTAAAAGGCAGTATTTGAGTAAAATTATACCAATTGCATTTTCATCGGCGATGCCCGACTGCTCATTTTTACGATACCCTACAGGGGGATTCGTTGAGCAAAACTGATAAGAACACTTTATCATATTAATTGGCAATCTCAATCACTTCAGGCAGATTGAGCAACCATCAGGGTGAATGAGTGGCTGTTGGAGTCAGCTTTTTGTAACGTTAAAGGCTAAGAGTTCTTACCCTTGAAGAAGACCCCCTTAGCTAAGCATCTAAATTCATGGACTTACTAGAGTACCAAGCCAAAGCCTTATTCCGTGAGATTGGAATTCCCGTCTTACCCTCTCAATGCATCGACCATCCCAGAGATCTCAAGCAGTTAGACATTCCCTATCCCGTGGTTCTCAAATCCCAAGTCCCCAAAGGCGGGCGGGGTAGAGCCGGTGGTATCCGGACAGTGGAAAATACAATTGACGCGATCGCCACCGCACGGGCTATTTTTAATCTATCCATTCTCGGTAAGTATCCCAACGTGCTGCTAGCGGAATCCCATTATGATGCTGAACAAGAATTCTATCTAGCGGTTATCCTGGACTACACCTTAAGACGCCCCGTTTTGTTAGGTTCATGCCAAGGGGGTATCCATGTAGAAAACGTCATGGCACAGATGCAGCGAGTGGTAGTAGAGGAAGACTTCTCTCCCTTTTACGCCCGACGTCTAGCCTTCAAAATGGGACTGCAAGGTGATCTGATCGAATCAGTCAGCGATATTGTCCAGAAAATGTATCAACTTCTGATCCAAAAAGACCTGGATTTAGTGGAGATTAATCCCCTTGGCGTCAGTGCTAACCATGAAGTCATGGCGCTAGATGGCAAAATTGCGGTCAATGATCACGCTTTGGGACGCCAATCAGAGTTGGCAAACCTCGCATCAAGCCTCACCCACACTCCCCAACCCACCGATCAGCCCACGGATCTCCAATGGACGGATAGTCAAGGAAATATTGGGATTCTATGTAACAGTCCTTGTCTTGCCGCCGCCACATTGGATTTAGTGTACAAAGCCAAAGGTAAGCCAGCAAGCTGTTTAATTGTAGACGGTTATGCCAGTTGGGATGTACCGTCCGCCGCCTCTCCCGTCCAACAGTTACAAAATGCCTTGCAGCAATTGACGGACACTCAAAATATCCAAGTTGTCTTAGTGAATATTTTGAGTAACGAAGCAGCTAGTGAAGCTGTGGCTGATGTAATCGCCAGTTATCTACTATCGAAAGGGGGTCAGAATGCTGAAATCAGTGTAGTAGACTATGCCCAAACACCAAAGACAGGCAAATCGAATTCCCGTGATTCACGCGATCGTCGCCGCCGGAATCTCACATCGAAATCTGCATCGAGGACAGATGTACCTCACTTGGTCATTCGTTTAGTCAACGGCAAAATAGACAGTAGCCAAAACCGTTTAGCGGCACTCCCGGTACACTGGATGGATACCTTGGATCAGGCAGTGGCACAAGCGATTTCTCTGGCAGGTTGAAAAAGTAGTGAGTCTGTAGGGGCGGGTTTTACGGTTATCGTTTTTTCCACTCCAATATGACTCAACCCGCCCTAACTGATCCTTCGCTTCCCTAGGCGGACATGATTGTGAGGACGATAATTCTGCGGCATCAGTTAGGGTAGGTATCCTATAGTTATTCTAGTTATTCGCTTGTGCCAAACCTCGACTGATCGTGTTAATCGCAAGCATCTACTACATTGCTGAAGTCAGCGCCTATGAAATTCACGCCAGATATGAAAATATTAGTCCAGGGCATTACCCAACCCATTGGTTCCTATTATGCCGCCCGCATGAAAGCGTATGGTACGAATCTAGTGGCTGGGGTTAGTGCAGGTCAGGGGGGACAGACGTTGCATGGGATTCCCGTCTTTGACCTCGTAGAAGAGGCGTTATCCGAAGTTGGATATTGCGACGCCACGATTATTTTTGCCGAATCCTACAGCGCCTTGGATGCAGCGTTAGAAGCAATAGACGCTGGCTTGTCACCCATTATTCTAGTGACGGGTGGTATTCCACCTCTAGATATGATTCACTTGCTAGCCAAAGCCCAAGCCAGGGAAACCCTGATTGTTGGACCGAGTAGTTCTGGGATTATTGTGCCAGGAAAACTGTTACTGGGGACTCAGGAGTGTGAATTTTATACGCCCGGTACAATTGGTGTGATTAGCCGGGTCAGTACTCTCACCTATGAAGTGGCTTTGGCGTTAACCCAAGCTAAACTTGGGCAATCCATCGCTGTGAATCTCGGTAGTGAAGCCATTATCGCCTCGTCATTTCGTCAGTGGCTGGAGATTTTAGCCCAGGATAAACGGACAGAAGCGATTGTCTTAGTAGATCAGACGGGGGGCGATAGTGAAGATGAAACCGCAGAGTTTATTGCCCAAGCCATAGAGAAACCCGTTATTGCTTATGTTGCTGGACAATATACCCCTGAAGATAAACAAGTCGGGGATACCAGTGCCATTATCGCGGCTCAGTTATCAGGACCGATCGCGAATACGACAACGGCTCAACATAAGGTGGCGGCGTTCAAACAGACAAATATACCTGTAGCTGAGTATCCGTCACGAATTCCTGACTTGGTAAAAAAGGCGCTCAAATACCATTAAAGGGAGCTGGGGAAGCTGGGGGAGCTGGGGGAGTTGGGGGAGTTGGGGGAGCTGGGGGATAAAAATCTAAATTAGAGTTCGCCGCCAGCCGTATTGGAACAGAACTTCACCCAAAAAAATCAAATAGGGGGTGACACCCCCCACCCCCACAGTGCTATACTGTGTTATGTAGATGCACCCTGATGATCGGGAGAGTCGCCTAATTTTAGGGCTCTCCTTTTTTATTTGTCTGAATGTCGCCGCTTCCAAAAACCTAGTCACATCTACTCACAAGTAGGCATACCTAAGCAAAACTCAACGGTATAAGTTTCTTCAAGCGCTTGTTTTTAGTGCCCTGCCGCTTCCCTGTTGAGGGTTAGCCAAAAACTCCCAGTTAGAGATACCATAGTAGGCGTGCCTACTTCTGATAAAGCGCTTGAGCTTATTATTCAGTTGGTTCCAATGACTCCATACGTGCTTGCTATCGTTCACCGATAGATAGGCGGTTATGGAGTCGGGTAATTTTTCTCCTAATCTCATGCCACGACGGGCGATCGCTAAAGCAGCCGCTTCATCACTGGCTAGCCCATACATCCGGGCATACTTGACTAGACCAATTAGGCTGGTATAGGCAGGATTAACTTGTCTAACTTCTATGCCACGATTCTCTAAAATGGCAGTTAGCAACTCATAGAAGCGGCTATATGCCCAAGCGGATAACATCCTGGCATACTTTCGCTTTTTCTCCCTAAGCTGGTTTTTCTTGCAGGAGAAGTCCAACTCTTCACAGATAATTGGACATTTGTACAGGATTGCCATATTCAAAAGCAAAAAGCCAACGTGCCTGATCGCAGCGTCCTGTTTGCCGGGTGGTAGACCGATCTGAATGGGTATCTGTCCGTGGTGTATCAGATTGCCTTCTGGATCGATGTATGCCCAACCGATTGAACCGGGATTTAAGTCTATACCAATACACCCGTAGTGGATTGGTCTGGAGACTTGTTTGACTGGCTTGGGGGTGAATTGAACAGCCACACACCATCTGCCATCCTTCCGGTAAAAATGCCAGGTTTTAGCACCCTCTGCTGGCAGTCGGTTAACTCTACGGCGGAAACCTCCAATTTCAGATGAGACATACTTGCCAAACCTACCCTCTAGACAGTAGGGAACCCGAATCTTGATCCTTTGCCCGTTCCACTGACAGGTCTGATTTCCGAATGACTCGTCTTTAGCTCCTACCACATAAGCCTGTCCTTTAGGTATAGTGACCCGAATGGGAGCTACTCTTAGGTACTTAATCTGTAATTGATAGTGGTTTAGCTTGCGCTTTTTGTGGTGCAGTTGGAAGCGTAAGTTCTGCCAGTTAGTATTCCTGTCTTGGAGAGATACCGACAAAGGAAACTGGCAGCCACTTTGGCTATTCTGCCAGTTTTTCCTACGGTAAAACTTGCTAGCATTCTTTAGCTTACGTGCAGCCTTTTTGAGCCACTTCTCACAGGATTTGGCTTTGGCGGTTAACACCTTAATATGACGTTGGCGGTTGGCTTTCGCTGCATCTACCGTCCCCTGACTAAAGGCTATCACCCCATTGGCGTGACGCTTATTGATTCCATACGCCTGCTGTAAATGCGTATTCCATTGAGATTTGTTGAATTCATTATCCCAGAGGAGATGATTAGCCGTCTCACATACCGCTTGGTGGAATATGTATGAGTATTCAGCTAGGAACATTTCCAATTGAGTTTTACCCAATGGGTTTAACTCAGAAGCTGGGGTGGGAAGTCCTTTGCAGTATGTGATGGTAGCCATTGATTCGACCTGTCAACGCAACTTCGGGTATTGTATACACTTTAGCCAAAAATGTTTCCGACTCAAATAACTACTCATTTTTGAATAGACATGAGTAGGTATGATCGGGAATTATGTTACAGTTTCTAACCCCAACTGATTTAAATAGGGGGTGACACCCCTCACCCCCAAAATGCTATACTATGTTAAGTAGATGCACCCTGATAATCGAGAGAGCCAATCGTAGGCTCTTTTTTTTCTCTTCTTCAAGATTAATTTGTCAACTCGGCAACGTAAATAGGGGTGAGACCCCTCAACTAAACGGTCATGCATCCAAGCCACACTTGATCGGTGACCCCTGCTTTTGGGAAAATAAGCGACGGTGGCATCATAAAACAGTAGCCTGTACTATCATATTTTGCTGTATAGTGCGCCTATCTATCATAGCCATAGTTATTCGGAAGCAAGCATTACCCTGTTAAGTAGGTTGGTGGAAATAAACCCAACACGATTAATTTCTGCAAATAGACCTTAAACCCTGACGAATGACGTAGCTTGCTTCTCGCTTGCGCGAGTATGACGAATGACGAATGACGAATGACAAATGACGATCAGAGCCGTTAACTTTAATTATCCCCACCTACTTCCCTCCTAACCATGACTTTACCTGAATCCAGCCGATTGCAATTAACCCCAGATTTGAACATCTGTCGCCTCTTAAATGGCTTATGGCAAGTATCTGGCGCTCATGGACGCATTGATCCCCAAAAAGCCATCCCCAGTATGTTTGATTATCTGGATGCTGGCTTTACCACCTGGGATCTCGCCGATCATTATGGACCGGCGGAAGATTTTATTGGCGAATTTAGGCGTCAACTGGTGGCGACTCGCGGTGAGGAGGCGTTAGCGAACATCCAAGCGTTTACCAAATGGGTACCACGCCCAGGTCGGATGACTCGACAATGGGTGGAGAAAAATATCGATCGCTCTCGCCAACGGATGGGAATGGATTGCCTGGACTTGCTGCAATTCCACTGGTGGGACTACCGCGATCGCAACTATCTGGACGCCCTCAAACAGATGACACAACTGCAAAGGTCAGGGAAAATTAAGCACCTGGCGTTAACCAACTTTGATACCGAACACCTAAAAATTATCATCGACGCCGATATCAACATCCTCTCCAATCAAGTCCAGTATTCCCTGATTGACCGCCGTCCTCAAGTCAACATGGCACCATTTTGTCAAGACCATGACATTAAACTGTTTACGTATGGCACAGTCTGCGGCGGCTTGTTATCAGAAAAGTATTTAGGACAACCTGAACCGGGTGGGGCAGAACTGTCTACGGCTAGCTTGAGAAAATACAAGAACATGATTGATGGGTGGGGCGGTTGGAGTTTATTTCAAGAATTGCTCACCGTACTCCAGGACATAGCCACTCACCATAACGTGAGTATCCCCAACGTAGCCGTGCGGTATATCCTCGATCAGCCAGCCGTAGCTGGTGTGATTGTTGGTGCGAGGTTAGGCATATCGGAACATATAGACGATAATGCCAGAGTATTTACCATGACTCTCGATGCCAAGGATAAGGAGAAGATTGAAGCGGTATTGGTCAAGTCTTATGATTTGTATCAAATCATCGGCGATTGTGGCGACGAATATCGACGATAAGCCAGAAAAGACAGTCCTGAATCCCTGATCCGGGGGGAGTATATTCTAAACTCAAGAATAACCAGAAAAACAGCAGACCGATGGAACACTCTCCCGTTGACGCCCAACCTGATGCTCAATCGGTGTCATCGGCGTCTTCTCATTGGACGCCATTTGATCGCACGATGATGCAACGGTGCATCGAACTAGCCCGCCGTGCTCTCGGACGAACTAGCCCTAATCCTTTAGTGGGTGCTGTCATTGTCCGGGATGGAGCGATCGTGGGAGAGGGATTTCATCCAGGCGCAGGTCAACCCCACGCAGAAATTTTTGCTCTCCGTCAAGCGGGTGACAAGTCTCAGGGAGCGACTATTTATGTCAACCTAGAGCCTTGTAATCACTATGGACGAACGCCCCCCTGCACCGAAGCCTTAATTGCCGCCGGAGTCGCTAAGGTTGTCGTCGGTATGGTTGATCCCAATCCTCTCGTGGCAGGTGGTGGGATTGAGCGGCTCAAAAAGGCTGGGATTGAGGTTGTCGTGGGTGTGGAAACGGAGGCTTGTCGCCAGCTTAATGAAGCCTTTATTCATCGCATCCTGCACAAGCGTCCTTGGGGAATGTTGAAATATGCCATGACACTAGACGGCAAAATTGCCACCGCCAGTGGTCACAGTGCTTGGGTGACGGGTCAAGAGGCGCGGCGGTATGTACATCAACTGCGGACGGCTTGTGATGCTGTTATTGTGGGCGGTAATACTGTGCGTCTGGATAACCCTCATCTCACCAGTCACGATACCGATACCCACAATCCGTTGCGAGTGGTGATGAGTCGCACCCTAGACTTGCCCATCGATGCCCGTTTATGGGAAACCGCTGATGCTCCCACGTTAGTTTTGACCGAGATCGGAGCCAATCCGGATTTACAGCACCAGCTAGTGAACAAGGGAGTAGAAGTGATTGAAATGACGCCTCTGACACCCGCCAAGGCAATGGCGTATCTGTACGACCGACAGCTTTCAACGGTGTTATGGGAATGTGGTGGCACTTTGGCAGCCAGAGCGATCGCGGATGGCACAGTCCAAAAAGTACTGGCATTTATTGCTCCGAAAATTGTCGGTGGTATAACAGCGCCCTCACCTGTTGGGGATTTAGGACTAGCAAGGATGACAGACGCCCTGACGCTTGAACAAGTCAGTTGGCGTCAGCTTGGATCAGATTATGTTGTGGAAGGCTATGTGTCATGAATTTATAAATTATGAATTATGAATTATGAATAACCGAAAAAGAGGTTTAAGTTTTACAGGTTGTAAGAACGGGTTTCACGATTATCGTTTCTTGCTACCCGAATGCCGCTAAACCCGCCCTAACTCAGTGCTGGCTTGGAGAGAAGCGAGTATAACAAATGACAAATGACGAATGACGAATGACGAATGACGAATGACTAAAAAATGCTTGAAGTGACCATTTTCAGCGTGTTAGTCGGCAATCTGGGTTGGCAGTCAGTGATTGTCAGTACATGGCTGCGCTGGCGACAGATGATCGGGAGTCATCATTATCAGGAGGAGGAAGAGGAGATTGTGATGGGTTTTGAGGCAAAAGAAGACTCAGCGTTATTACAGCAGCGACAAGCTAACGGCACGATTGACCGTATGAGCCATCCAGAACAACCTTCAGTAGACCCGCAACTGGTTGGCTGGGAATTCAAAATTGTGCGATCGCACCGCGACTTATTTCATAAACCGGCTGTGTTTCAACAACTGTGTGAAGAAGAAGCCTTGGCGGGTTGGATTCTACTGGAAAAACTTGATGATCGGCGAGTCCGCTTTAAGCGACTGATTGCGTTACGGAATATCATTGATCCCCAACAGCTACCGTTTGATCCCTACCGTTGTTATTATGGATCATCATGGACTGCCCGAAGCTGGTTGGGTCTAGTCGCCGTACTGATCGCGATCGCGATTCCTGCCTATCTGAGTTATAGCCTCGTTTCAAACCTGCTACACGACTCTCCAGAGGCTTCACCCCCGTCTCCTTACAAAGATATACCAGCCCAAGATTTCCCACCCGCGCCTTAAGTGAAAAGTCAAAATTGGATATTTGAAGCATCTAGAATGGTAGACAAAGCATGACTAAGGCTAGGAGAGTGGGCAAGGTGAGTTCACAAGGGAAATGGATCTGCGATGGTGAACCGAAAAATAATGATCAGTCTTATGTTGGTACAGGTTCCCATGCTCCCCAAGAAAATTATGGTCCAGATTGCTCAGTATGTGGCTTGCCTAGAGAGGCGATGCAGAAAAAAACGGTCATGTCGGGTAAGGGTGTTAAAATACCACGATTTTCCCTGCCCATTCTAGTCGCGATCGCACTCTTAGTTCTGTTGGGTGGTGGTGTGAGTTGGTATCTGGCGACAAGGGAAAATCAGACGCAAAATCAGACGCAACCTGTCACCGACAATGGAACGCCGACGCCGACGTCACCCTCACCCCAGAACTCTACCGCTTTACTCAGTGATACCGCCAGTCCAAGTAATGCGTCACTGATTAGTCAGGGTGAAAAGATATTACTGGATACAACATCTGCCAAACAAGCTGGCGCGGCTGCATTTGCTCAACAAGATTGGGATCAGGCGATCGCACAATATCAACAAGCGACGACTTCTGACCCCAATGATCCAGAAAGTAAACTCTATTTCAATAATGCCAAAGCTAGGCAAATCGGTAATCCATTGACGATCGCGGTTGTAGTGCCGATTACGCCAAGTGAGAATGAAGCCAAAGAAGTGTTGAGGGGTGTCGCATCAGCACAGGCGGAATTTAATGCTTCTCCAACGCCAGCCAATCGCTTACTGGAGGTCATAATTGTCAATGATGATGGCATGGGAAAAACCGTTTCTTTGGCAGAGGATTTAATTAAATTTCCCCCGGTTTTAGGCGTGATTGGACATGGAGTAGATGCAGGAACCCGACAAGCGATCGCGCAATATGAAAAAGCGGGGTTAGCTGTACTCTCACCGGTGAGTACCAATGTGACATCTGACGCGACAGGTCAGTCTATCTTAAAAACTATTTCTCTGACTCAACAAGACCAAGAATTACTCGCCACCTATTTGCAACAAGTGGGTGAAACCTTGGCAAATTATGCCGCCCAACAATCTTCTCCGGCATCAGTAGTGGTATTCTACAATTCCGACAGTCCCTATAGCCAAGCCCTAAACGCTCAGTTTACGGCTGCTTTGTCTCAAGGGAAAGGGAAGGTGGTGAAAACGGTTGATATTACCGCCAATCCCAGTTTTGACCCCGCCGGGGAAATTCAGAGTGCTACTCAAGCAGGTGCGACAATGGCATTTCTGGCATTGAGTAAAAATAAAGTGGATACCGCGATCGCACTGGCTCAAGCTAATGCCGCTCAAGCCGAAAACCCGTTAGGTTTAATTGGGGGAGATGAACTTTATAACCCAACCATTTTAATTGAAGGCGGTGATGCGATCGCGGGAATGGTCTTGGCTGTTCCCTGGAGTTGGCAACCTAACAACGCTTTTGCTCAAGAAGCCGCCCAGATTTGGCGAGGTAGAATTAGCTGGCGTACCACCACAGCTTATGATGCCACGGATGCTTTAGCTACAGCATTGAGTCAAAATCCTAGTCGAACCGGAGTTTACCAGCAGCTAAATCAAGGAATTCCCATTTCTGGGACAGCACAAGACTTTAATCTGTTTAATCAAATTCCTCTGGTTAAAGCCGTTCCTGGTTCTGCGGGTCCGACGGGTTCGCGGTATCAGTTTGATCCCGTTCAGTAAATAAATATTAATTTTTTCGTCATTCTGAATTCCCTAACAATATAGATAACGATAGGCTTCCAGAAAGTAGGTTGGGACAATTAAAGTTAACGGTTGAGATTAGGGAACAGGGAACAGGGAACAGGGAACAGTAAGGGTTTGAGGAACATTCACAGAACTTAACATAGCTCGCTTTATTTCCACCGACCTACTAATATGAGAAATACATTCTAACCCAAAGATTTGAGGAAAGGGCGACCCGATCCGATTGAGTGGACTAGAGTTGTTCATTTATGGAAGCGGGTCGCCCCTACAAGGAACGCAAGGATTATGAACAATTCACAGGCTTCTGAATTTCCTAACAATATAGATGACGAGATGCTTCCAGAATATGACTTTGACTATAGCAAAGCTAGCCCGAATCGTTTTGTTACTCAAACTGATGACTCTCCGGTAACAGTTACCCTGATGCCACCACGATCGCATCCATCGGATAACAAACACCTATAATTCCCCTGTAGGGGCGACCCGCTTGCACAAATGAATATCACCAATCCACTCAATTGACTCGGGTCGCCCTTTGCTTAATGGAGAATGAGACGTTCCGGCTTCACGTTTCTACCCAATTGTGCGAATTGCCCAAACCAGGGAAGCCTTATAATACAGGATAAAACACTGATTTAAAATTCTATAGGATTTCTGGTGCTTCGTTATCGTCGCCGTCTTTGGTTGTATCCCCTATTCCAAATCCCCTTAATTTGTTTGGGTATATGTTTAGTCGCGGCTGTATTGTTTGCTTTACTCGGACTGGGTAGACCATCGGTAGCCGTCGCGATCGCGTTAGATTTAAGTAGCAGCACCTTCTCTGAACCCTCCCAGTTCAACCAACCGGGTACGGTGATGTATCAAGAAGTTATCGCTGTTGAGTCTTATCTTGACCAAAATGCTCAACTGTTAAGAGTTCCCAATCAAATTCAGGTCTTTGGTTTTGCTGGAGTCGTTTTACCCCTGACCGATTCCTTTCAAACCGATAGTCAACAGGTAAGCGCTGAATTAAATCAGGCGCTGCAAAATCCCAACCTGATTCAGCGAATTGTACCGGGTACAACGGATTTAAATTTAGCGATTCAGGAAGGAACAGACGCCTTAAGTCCAATTCAGGATCATTGCCGAGAATTACTCTTAGTCACTGATGGTGAAGCCGACGTTGATGCTGAGGTGATTCAAGCCGCCGCCGCCCGTCGGGTGAAGATTAACGCTGTTGTCGTGGGTGATGAAGCACCTGATTTACGCAACGCGGCGGCTACCACAGGTGGGATCTATCACTCCGGTCAAGTCACTAATTTAGAAACCGTTTTCACCAATCAATTCTTTAGGAATTTTAACAGTAATCGACGCTGGGTCATTTTTTGGCTGGGTGTCGCCTGGATTTCTCTGATGTGGTTACTCATCCTCCCCTTAGATCGCTGGATTTTCCAAGGATGGCTAAAACTGCCCATGAATCTTGCGGGTCAACTCGCCTTGGGCAATGCCTTTTTCTGGACAGTCGCTACCCTTTTAATTATTTGGCACTTAGCTCAAGGATTACCGTTTATTTCACTCTGTTAACTGTTTCATATCTGGCTCAATCCAATCCTCTTTTCATTAGAGTCTCACACCTCTATCAATCTGTGAAATCAGTGCAACTAACATCCCCAAGCCCCACCTCAATGATTGCTGTAAATCCGTGAAATCAGTGTTTTTCTATGGTATACTTTTCATCATGGGAAAATATGCCTACCTATAGACTCGACACATAAGGCTTCAGACAAAAAGCTACAACCCCTACCAATTCTCGTTCATTCACCCAAGAAACTACCATGGCAACTCAAGTCGAAGAAAAAAGCATGGTTCCCACCATCCTCATTGGGATTGGTGGCACCGGTGCCGAAATCGTCTCCCGAGTCCGACGCTTAGTTGCAGAAACTTACGGCAATTTAACCAACTTCCCCATCCTTAGCTTCCTGGTTATCGACACCGACAAAGACTATAAAATCAACAACCCCGACGCCGCCGGTTCCCCTTTAAAAGATAACGAAAAACACTGGGCAAGTGTCAGTGGTAAACAAGTCCGGGATATGGTGTCTAACATGGAAAACTATCCCTGGATTAATCGTTGGTTTCCTAGAGAATTAGAACGCAACATCACCTCATTAGAAGCCGGTGCGGGACAAATTCGGGCTTGTGGGCGATTTGCTTTATGGTGTAACTATCACGAGATTCGAGATAAATTTCTCGCCGCCTGTCAACGGGTGAAAGGGCGGGAAAATTTTATGTTAGATCGCTATGGCATTAAAGTGAGTACCAATGCGATTAATGTCTTCATCACGGGGTCTTTATCCGGCGGAACGGGCAGTGGAATGCTCATTGATATGGGCTATAGTATTCGCAAGTGGTTACAGGGAGAAGGCAGTCCCCTCATTACCGCCATTGTCCCGATGCCGAATGCATTTGTGGGAATTAGTGTGGGCGATCTCGTTTTGGCAAATGGCTATGCGGCTTTAATGGAATTGAGCTATTTCTCCGACTACCGCACCGAATATGTTGCCCAGTTTAGTAACAGTTTAACCGATGAGGCCCGCAGCAAACGCCCTCCCTTTGATTTTACCTATTTAGTCGGTACTAAAAACGGCGAAAGTGACTTTAAATTGGATCAACTGCGGGAAATGATCGCTCAGAACATTTTCCTGGATTTAACCTCAGATTTTGCCCCCCATAAACGCTCCATTCGTGACAATATTAAGGGGGCTTGGGCGCAGGCTGATCCGGGGGGACGAGGGTATCCCAAGAATTTTATGAGTTTTGGTTTGTCTACGATAGAAATTCCTATCGCTCAAATTAGAACATCCTTATCTAATCGTTTAGCCAAAGATTTAATCGGGTGGTGGTTGAATGAGTCGGTGCAATTACCGCCGCAATTATTGGAATTGGCGCGAGGGGATATCCTGAAGCGGATGCGGTTAACTGAGGTGGAACTGATTGCTGATTTATCGGCGGCGGCAGATCGGTCTTATTTAGCGGTAATTTCTGAATGGGTAAATGAAATTCGGAATGAAATTGCCACCGATAACTGGCTGCAATGTACCCAGCAAGGGGTGAAGATGTTGGCGTCAGAAAAGGGTAAAATCCTGCAATTTGTCTCAGGGTATCTCAAGCCAAAGGTTGATAACTATCGCACCGATCATTTTCGCGAAATTAGTCCCGATTAACGGTTACATGGGGACTTCCTGAAAAAGATGTACGATAACCGAGATCAACTGATTAAACGGGGGCGGAAAGCCTTAGAAGATGAGTTTTATCAGATTCTAGAGAACCGCCGTCAAGGACCTAAATTTGCCGATGCTTTTTTAGCGACGGTGCGACAGGTTTTTGAGGATGCCAGTGACAAGTTTCGCCGGGAACAGGATAAGATTTGGTCTCCGAAGGAATCGGAACGCCAGCGACAATATGAAGCGGCGCTGCAAGATATTACTGAATTTAAGGATAAATTTGGTGTCACCAAACAAGCCAAAATGGAGGAGTATTGTGAATCAGCGCTGATCGGGTTAGAAGGCTGTTTAACGGCAACGATTCAACGGAAGGCACGGGGTCTCGGATTGGAGGTAATTAGTCGGTTACAAGAGCATTTAACGGTATTAGAGCGGCGATTCAACCGATGGACACAAAAGCTGATTCAGGCAAGGGATTTGTTTCAGGAACAAGCGAATCGGCAGGCGGATAGTGCCGATGCTTTAGTGATTAATGGGATTAAACTGTATGACCGACAGGAACTGAATGGATTATATCAGGATTTAATTGAGCAGTTGGCAGGGGCGTCTGAGGGGAGTCAAACGGCTTATGAGATGGGCATGAATGGGGTGTGTAGTACCTTATCTGAAGAAGTCCTAAATTTAGCCAGCCCCTTGTGGAAAGAAACCCGGATGGCAGATGAGGTGATGCGGTTATTTGATATTACCGCAATCCCGGATGTGCAAGATGAGGATTTGCGGCAGATTATTGTTGACCGCAGTCAGGGAGTAGTGGCGAAAGCGCCGCAGAGTAGTAAATTGCAGCAAGACTTGGCAGCGTGCGATCGCCTGTTTAAGCTGTTTAATGATGATGCGGAGATTGTGAATAATTTACGCATTGCTTATAACAAGTCGAAGCCGTTAATTCTGCTTTCGCGTTCCGTATTAACGGGGAAAGCCTTGGGCGATTTAGAACGACATCGCCTGGTATTTGTCCAGGAAACAGGCGGATTTTCCCTGCGTTGTATTGATGGGATGAAAGAATTACGCCAATCCTATCAAGATTGGAAAGGGGAAAGTATTGTGGCGAAACGGGCGCAGTTACGGGGAGAAAGTCGCGATTTACCCATTCCGGTGCATCTGCAAAAAGAACCGCCGTTTTGGGATGTGTTTCCTGAAGATCCGGCTATTTTTAGTTTAGTGGTTCAAGCCCGGGCGCTGGGGGTATTACGTCAAGAGGAAAATCGCACGACAAAGGAAACTGTGATTCGCTATACTCGGCAAACGGCAATTGGTGCAGAATCGGTAGATATTGCCTCAAGTTGGGAAGAAGCGTCTCAGGTGTTGGAGGTGTTAGCTTGTCGCCCAGACAGGGAGGAGATTCAGCGTCAAGTGATGCAGAAGCTGAATGCAGCGGAAACGCCTACACAAAAGCAAGCCATTTTTGGGCAATTGACGCGGTATTTGGAACAACGGGCGTTGGAGTTGGATAAGCAGGGGGGAAAGGATAGTCCAGATTATAAGCGAGAGGCGCGGATTTTGTTGGATGTGATTGAGCGGTATAAGTTAAAGGTAGAGAGTCAGTCTGTGTCGCCAGGGGTTGTGCAGCAGCCTCGGAGTGATGGGGGGAATGCGCCAACTCATATTGAGGCGAAGCGTGTAACGCCGCAAGCCCATGTTTTCTGTACGAATTGTGGGACAAAGAATCCCAGTAATTCTAAGTTCTGTTTTAAGTGTGGCACTCAATTGGTAAAGATGTCCTAGTGGGCTTTCCATTTAGCTTTGAGTGGTTTACTTTCTCGAAACGCCGATGGATTGAGGCTATTTGAGTTTCTCATTTTTGCCTTGACAACCCATTAGTGTATTATTAACATAGTCGTTCTCAAGCTCAACCTATAGGAACCTCTACCAATTGCACAATTTACGATGTGACAATTCTGCTATAGGAGCCTTCCATAATTTTGTGATTTTAGGGTTGTGTATAATGGATTCTCTGTAAATTTCATTAATATCAATTGTATTAAATAGATCTCGACAGAGTTCACCTAACTCTTGCAAATAATCTGGATTTGTCAAGTTTAATCTTTTTTTTACCTCCTCATTCTCCATTGAAGGATCGACAAGGTCTATATCCTGTTTTTTAACCGTGATTCTGTGCTGTTTAGAAGAAATAAATTCGGCAATTGCAGTCTTCAATTCATCAATTTCAGAATTTAACGTATTAAAAATTGATTTATCGTCATTTAGACTTTCATCGTGTTTTCTTGCTTCAAAATCATTGTAAAAAGAATTTTTTAATGGTGATTTAGATAACAAAATATATAGTTTTAGTAA
Source organism: Coleofasciculus sp. E1-EBD-02 (assembly GCF_040218245.1). Classification (NCBI taxonomy): domain Bacteria; kingdom Bacillati; phylum Cyanobacteriota; class Cyanophyceae; order Coleofasciculales; family Coleofasciculaceae; genus Coleofasciculus; species Coleofasciculus sp. E1-EBD-02. Next base: position 30,805 of record NZ_JAVJQN010000027.1, read on the forward strand.
ACGACCAATTAAATCAACTAGATCCTTTTGTTTTTTCTTTTTTTGTGTTAATTTTGGTAATTTAAACTCAATTTCTTGACATTTATCCTGAGTGATAGAGGACAAAATAGAATCAAGAATATTAGAAAAAACTGGTTGAAGATTGTCTTCATTTCCAATTCCAGCTAAAAAGGCTTGATAAAAGAATTTTCCTAACATTTCAAAATAATATTTGCCAGGATTTATATTCTGATAATATACGATTGGAGATTTTTTTTCTATTACGTCTTTTAGTACGTCTTTTGGTGTACTATGAGGTTTTTTTTCTATTATGCTATTATCATTATCGATTGCATTCATGTCATGATTTTCCCCATGAATATTCTCGCAACCGTTAGAAAAATTTAATAAAAAGCTTCTAGATTTAATATCAAAATTATCTATTTTTAGTAGAATGTTATCATTCTCATTACTACTAGACTTTAAAACAAGAAAGTCTTCATTCTCAATATTATTACCGTAAGGCGATACATCCAAAAATTTATATTTGTATTTGTTTGCACTTTGATCATCACTAAACAAGAGAATAGATCTTCTGAGAAAGTAAAAATAACCGGGTATAAAAAACTTAGAAATGTTTTTGTCAATTTTAGTATGGAGATAATCGTGTCGGATGTCATCTAAAAGTATTTGTTTTTCCTTATAACTGCTACTAGGTAGACTAAAGTGATGTTGATAAGATTCTGTATTATAGATAATTTCTTCAGGCGAAAGAAATGTTAGATAAGCGTCTTCGTCTTTTCTATTTATTATCTGTACCTGAATCTGATCGATTAGCTTAGATATACATACAATCCCTTGGGTCAGTCTCTGATAATAGTTCTCTTTTTCCATACCTGAGAGGCTTTCTAGGATATCAGACAAAGTTTTGTTCTCTTTCCTGGAGATTAAATCATCCTCGCTCAGTGTGTGGATAGTCGGCTTTGAGATAATCGATCACGTCATAGAGAGTGATCCGGGTACCCGCGATCGTTAATCCCCGTTCAGTACGGATAATAGGTTCCCTGCCAGCGTTCGTCATATCCTATCTTCTACGGTAAGGAAATCCCTGATGTCGTTTTCAGTCTCGATCATAGCCCTCTGTTCGGCTAAGTCTCTCTGGCTCCAAAAACTATTACGCTTAACCACTCGCTTGACCCGTTCGATATACTGGGGGCGAAATTATTCGCGATCGCGACATGACTAATCCTTAAATGAAGCTAATCACATCATAATCTGCTTGATCATGACCTCAAGGGAACTTAGTATAACTTGTTGGTGGGTTAGGTTGGATAGTTCATTAAAAGGTCATTCGTGCTGATTAAATTCCCGCCTAACCCACCCTACTGATGACTGGCGGATATACCCATTTTTATGAATTAGGATTAAACTGTAGGGGCGCACAGACGTGCGCCCTTTTATTACACCGACATACTTGTCTTTATTATTGGGTTTATTAATTGGGCTGCCGCCATTTGCAAAATGAGAGTAACAGCTTGTGTCTCTAAAAATATTTTGGGTTGTGTTTGGTCATCAAAAGGGCGATTGTAAACACTTGTATCGAGGTAAACCCTGGTCATGTCACAGTCTCCACAAGTTTTTCTGCGTCTTTTACTCAGCTTTCGTTTTTTAGGGACACGCTTCCATTATACCCTGTTATTTGCTTGAGTTTTTCCATGTTGCATCTAGGGTGAAGTTACAAGAATCTTGGAGAATACAAACATCATTCACTTTTATTAAATTACCTGTACAGAATATAGGAATGCGTTCTTGATACGCTTTAATCGCCAAAATATAATCACGTCCGCTTAATTCGGTCTGAACTTTACAGACTTGATTGTTGACAGCTCCAAAAAGTGTGATTTGTCCTCTTAATTCGGTCGCGTTTGGAGGCTGAATTTGCATCACTACTCCCTGAACCTTGACAGCGTTGGCTGTTGTATTAAAGAAATGACTGGTTTCTTGACCTGTAATCCTTGCGTAAAGGACAACGGGATCGAGATCGGCTTCATTCTCCCATTGAATCGTTCCTAAATCATGATTGACTCGGACTTTAGCAAAATAGTCTGGATTTTTTAAGGGAGTAAATATACCCGTAAATTCGATTAGTTGACTAATATCAACTATGCCCTCAACGCCATCATCGAATCGTAGATGGAGTTGATATTCTTCTAAAGGTTGAACATCGACAATATCTTTTAGCATCGCTTACTCTAAAGGAATGATTTTGTTTAAAGGTTGATTAGTTTGGGCGAGTTCCCAGTTCTCCATGAGTTCGGTTTGATGTAGACTTGCCCATTCAGTCACAAGTTTAGTTGCTCTTGAGGTTAGCTTTTCGGCTATAATTTCCAGCGTATTAATACTGACAAGGGCTTTTTGTTGGTTGTAGCGGACATGAAAATGTGGGGGGAGGTGATCGTTATAATACATGGTAACGATGATTCCGAAAAAACGACTGATTTATGGCATGAAATCACCTCTTTACTGCAAACGCCTGTCTGCCATGACTAGCCTATCACTAGGGTAGCTGCGATGTCCCTAGGGAATTAATGGAGGTGTTGAAAGCGCGATCGCACTTTCTTAGACATCTAAATATTGGTAGGGGCACGATGGTATCGTGCCCTGCTATCAGACTGGTTAAGGTGCGTTACGCTTCGCTAACACACCCTACAGATAGAGCCTTTGCGTAATCCAAATCTTGAGCGGGTAACGCAACCCGTTATCATGATGTTATGGGAAGAAGCAACACCTCTGGTTACACTACTGTTGTCGGCACTCACCCCTACCTTGAACTCAACAATCAAGGTCAAATCCAGCGCTTTTATCTCAACCAAGACACCCATACCCTGGGACGCGATCGCACGTTCTCTAACCTCCCCATCCCTCCCAGTTGGGGCGTTATCTCCAACCGCCACGCCATCTTACGCAAAGAGGGTGAGGACTATCGCATTTTCGATGGCGATGGTCAACGTCCCAGTACCAATGGTATTTTTATCAACAAAACCCGGATCAACACCAGCCAAGGCTATCTCCTCCAAAGCGGTGTACAACTGGAAATTGGTCAAGATCCCTGCAACTATATCCTCCTCACCTATACCAATCCCAATCGCAGCCAACTCACCGTCCAACCCAGTAAACAGCGCCTATCCCTTCAAGGCTTGCGCGAGTGGCCCGTGGAATTGGGACGCGAACCCACTCCGGGACGCTACGCCGCCATCCAACTCGACGCCCCCACCGTCTCCCGCCTACACGCCGTTATCACTCCTTCCCCCCAAGGCGGCTACCGCTTAGAAGACCGTAGCACCAATGGCACCTTCCTGAACGAAAAACCAATCAATACTACCGTTCCCCTCCAGGATGGCGATACCATCCGCATCGGTCCCTTTAGTCTGCTACTACGCCAAGACACCCTGGAATTAGTAGATCGAGGCAATTTTATCCGCCTCGACGCCCATCGCTTAGTGCGTCAGGTTAAAGATAAACAAGGGAGAACCAAAACCATCCTCAGTCACGTCTCTCTCCCGATTGAACCGGGACAATTTGTCGCCTTGGTCGGCGGAAGTGGTACGGGGAAATCCACCCTATTAAAAACCCTCTTAGGCATTGAACCCACCCAGGAAGGTGGCGTCTTTCTCAATGGCGACAACCTGCGACAGAATTTTAACCTCTATCGGTCTCAAATTGGCTATGTCCCCCAAGATGATATTGTTCATCCCGATTTAACGGTTGCTGAAGTCCTCACCTACTCCTGTCGGTTACGATTACCTCCGGATACCAATGTCAACGCGATCATTGATCGCACTCTTGACCAAGTTAAGCTAGAGTTTGTCCGCAATAGTTTTGTCCGGGATTTGAGTGGGGGACAACGCAAACGGGTGAGTATCGCCGTGGAACTCTTGGCTGATCCGAAACTCTTTTTCCTGGATGAACCCACATCCGGACTTGACCCCGGATTGGACAAAGAGATGATGCAACTCTTACGGGAACTTGCCCATCAGGGACGCACCATCGTCCTCGTCACCCATGCAACCGCCAATATCGAAGTCTGCGATCGCATCGCGTTTCTGGGTCGCGGTGGACACCTGTGCTACTTTGGTCCCCCGCAAGAGGCGATGGACTTTTTTGAAATGCCCTCTGCTGACTTTAAATATTTTGCCGATATCTACATCAAACTCGACCAAGGCAAAACAAAATCAGAAAATGAGCAAACTGTCAAGCATTGGACAGATAAATTTTGGCATCATTCCGCCCCCTATCAAGCCTACATTCAAGCCTCCCTAAGTCCGGGAAAAGTCACGCCATCCCAACCCGCACCCCATTCAGGAAGCGGAAGTTCTCCCCTGAACCAACTCTGGCTATTGAGTCAACGCTACCTAAAACTGATTCTTCGCGATCGCCTCAGTCTCGCCCTCTCCTTATTCACCGCCCCGATTGGTATTGGCTTAATTGTCCTCACCTTACAGGGTAAAACCCCTTTAGCTAAACTCGACACCCTGGACGTAACCCAAGCGCCTCTCGCCTTACGAGTCCTATTTATCTTTACCTGTGCCGCTATTTTAGTCGGACTCTTAAGTTCAGTCCAAGAAATTGTCAAAGAATCCAGTATTTATGCTAGAGAACGATTGGTGAATTTAGGCATTTTTCCCTATCTGGGGTCAAAATTCCTGATCCGTTCGGCTTTAGCGATTCTGCAAACTCTTTTGATTGTTCTAGTTATTTTAGTGGGGTTCAAATCGCCTAATCCGGACTTGATTCCCTGGTCAATTGGTTTATCCTTAACTACATTTTTAACGCTAATGGCTACCTTGAGTTTAGGACTCTTGGTGTCCGCCTTCGTTACCAATGAAACCGAGGCAAATAATAGCTTATCCTTACTCTTTCTACCCCAAATTATCTTTTCTGGCGTTCTCTTTGAACTGACTGGTTTTGCCAGTAAACTATCGTGGTTAACCATCAGTCGTTGGTCAGTGGGCGCCTATGGTACTTTAGTAGATGTCAACGCCATGATACCGGAACAAACACCTCTACCTGGAATTGAACCGCTTCCCCTTCCCTTTAAACCGACGCCCGTTTATGATCCAACCTGGGACAACCTGCGACTTAACTGGGGTATCCTTTGTGTACATACCGTTGTTTATCTGGCGATCGCGCTTTGGTTACAGAAGCGTAAGGATATTTTGTAAACCCTAACTTTTCAAGAGACTAGATACTTTGTCAGAAAAAGAACAAAAGTGATGGTTATAATTATTCGTTGCTTTGCCAATCTTCAATTTTTAAATCCTGTACCCGATTGAACTCTCGAATATTATGAGTAATCAATGTCAGATGGTGAGCTAAGGCAATTGCAGCAATTTGCAAATCATAAGGACCGATAGGAGTTCCTTGGGATGACAATTGAGCACGAATACGTCCAGAAATTTGAGCAGCTTCATCATTGAAAGGGAAAGAAACAAATAATTGGAGAAATGCTTGTTGCTGTCTGATAGCTTGTGTCGGGTTATTGCTTCGCATTGCCCCGTAAAATAATTCCGCTTTTGTGACTGAGCAAACAGCCGTCTCCCGCAGGTGAGTAGTTAGTTTGCGAGTAACGGGTGAATCAGCAAATTTCAGGTGATGAATACAAGCATTAGTATCGAGAAGATAAATCATAGGAACTCACGCACCTCATATTCACCTTGGGAGGGTCGCTTCAAATCAGGAATGCTCCCTGCTGTATTTTGTAGGATAGAGAGCCATTCTGTTTTTTGGATTTGAATAATTACGGTTACATCCTGGTTTTTGAGTTCATCAGGCAGCTGTAGTTGTAAGAGTCCATCTGAACCGATGTGGGATTTCAGGGTAATTGGTTGCATTTGTTTTCTTCTGTTTTTCTAGGATTAGTTTCGTTTCTAAGCTGTTCGGACTTGAAACCTTATTATCGACAACAGTGAAATCTTTGTCATGCGATCATCCTGCTCGCTACCCATTCCGAATTTAAATGCGCGATAGTTTACTACTTCAGTATAAATCAGGAGCCAGACCTCAAGTGTATTGGCAACATAATTGGGTCTGACTCCTTTGATGATTAACGTGATGCACCTCAATTAATCACAACTTGACTTAAATATGAAGGGGTGGCTTCGTCACCTTCAACCCGGCTTCCGCTTGTACGTATTCCTCAATGTCAATCGTGACTGGTTCAACCTTCCAGATATCTTGACAATATTCTCGGATTGTGCGGTCTGAGGAAAACTTGCCGGTGCGAGCTGTATTCAGAATGGACATGCGAATCCAATTCTCTTGGTCACGATAGGCGTGACTGACACGATCTTGGCAATCGATATACGATTGATAATCAGCAAACAACAGGTACTCGTCTTTGTAGAGGAGTGAATCCACAATTGGCTTGAACAAGTCTGGCTGTTCAGGACAGAAGTCACCCGAAGCCATGCGATCAATCACTTCTTTTAATTGGGCATTGCTATGGTAGTAATCCATCGGGTTGTAGCCCCGGGATTTTAAGTCATAGACCTCTTGTGCGGTTAAACCAAATAAGAAGAAATTATCAGCCCCCACAGCTTCCCGAATCTCAATATTTGCTCCATCTAGGGTGCCAATGGTTAGCGCTCCATTTAGGGCAAACTTCATATTGCCTGTGCCGGAAGCTTCCTTACCTGCCATGGAAATTTGCTCGGAAAGATTTGCCGCCGGATAAATTTTCTGACCCAAGGAGACCGAAAATCCTTCCATAAATACCACTTTAATCCGACCCGCGACATCAGGGTCGTTGTTGACCACTTTAGCCACAGCATTGATCAATCGGATCACCAACTTCGCCATATAGTAACCGGGCGCCGCCTTGCCTGCAAAAATGAAGGTTCGGGGCAGAATTTCGATGCCTGGATTGCGCTTGATCCGGTTGTAGAGGGTAATGATATACAAGACATCGAGTAACTGACGCTTGTATTCATGTAATCGCTTCACCTGGACATCAAACAAGGAATTGGGATCGACTTCTACGTCATTAAACAGCAGAATATAGTCTACCAACTCTTGCTTGTGCTGCTGCTTAATCGTGGCAAACCGTTGACGAAATTCCGGATCATCGGCAAAGGCTTCCAGTTTTTGCAAGTCTTGCAGGTGAGTCACCCAACTATCACCAATTTTTTCCGTAATCAAGTCAGAAAGTTGGGGATTACTCAGCAATAGCCAGCGACGTGGGGTAATGCCATTAGTTTTGTTGTTGAATCGTTCGGGGAACATTTCATAGAAATCGTGCAGCACTCGCTGCTTGAGCAATTCCGTATGAAGTGCGGCTACGCCGTTAATGCTATGGCTACCGATACACGCTAGGTGTGCCATGCGGACAAATTTTTCGCCACCTTCCTCAATCAGGGACATGCGTTGCAATCGCTCCCCATCACCGGGATATTTCACTTTGACCTGTTCCAGGAAGCGATGGTTAATTTCGTAGATAATTTCCAGATGTCGCGGCAGTAAACGCTCGAATAAGCTGACGGGCCAACGCTCTAGGGCTTCGGCGAGAAGGGTATGGTTGGTATAGCCAAAGGTGTGCTTGGTGATGTACCAGGCTCGGTTCCATCCCAATTGATATTTATCCACCAACAGCCGCATTAATTCGGCAATCCCAATTGAGGGATGGGTGTCGTTGAGTTGGATGGCGATTTTTTCGTGGAACTGGTCAAAGTTCCGGTGTGTGCGGCGGTAGGTGTTGATGATGTCTTGGAGTGAACAGCTCACAAAGAAATACTGCTGTTCTAGGCGTAGTTGTTGACCTTGAGAGGTATTATCGTTGGGATACAGGACTTTTGAGATATTCTCGGAGAATATTTTGTCTGTCACCGCGCCCGAATAGTCTCCACTGTCAAACACTTGGAAGTTGAACTCTTCAGAGGCACCGGCTCGCCACAGACGTAGACTATTGACGGTGTTGTTATGGTATCCCGGTACAGGTGTATCGTAGGGGGTTCCTAAGACTTTGCGATCGGGAACCCAACGCACCCGATACTGACCTTTCTCATCATGATACCCTTCGGTATGTCCGCCAAACTTGACGACAACGGTTAATTCGGGACGACGGATTTCCCAAGGGTTGCCGAAACGCAGCCATTTATCCGGATGTTCGACTTGAGCGCCTTCTTCAATGCGCTGATCGAAGATGCCAAATTCATAGCGAATTCCATAGCCAACGGCAGGAATTTCTAAGGTGGCGAGGGAATCCAAAAAACAGGCGGCTAAACGTCCTAACCCGCCATTTCCCAATCCGGGTTCGGGTTCGAGTGCCATTAAGTCATCCAGCTTTAATCCGGATTCTTCTAAGGCTTGACAAACTCGATCGTACATATTCAGGTTGAGCAAGTTATTGCTTAACTGACGACCCATTAAAAACTCTGCTGAGAGATAATAAACGGACTTGACCTCTTTTTGCAGGTAGGTTGTCGCGGTATTAATCCACCGATGCAGCAAGCGATCGCGTACTGTGTAAGCCAGAGCCATGTAGTAATCATAGGGGGTAGCTAAGAACTCGTTCTTGCCCTGGATATAGTACAAGTTATCGGCGAAGGCACGTTTTAGCGTCTCCACCGTCATCCCGGTGCGATCGTCTTCTACTTGAATTTCCGGGAGGCAGACATTCGACTGGATGGGTTGATCGCTATTGGGTTCAAAAACTTGGTTATTCATAGACCGGTTGTTACTGATGACACGATTTACTATCGTTCCCCCTGCTACTCTAGTCTCTAAAATTGGCGATGCCAAGGTATCAGACGTTGGGGTTTGCTTTCGCTCTATCCGTCAGCTTAACCGCACCAGACCGCGATCCGGAACGTCTGTGTAAAAATCTGTTATGCCTTGGCGCGAAGACTTTGGTGCAGTCTTTTCCACCTCAGGTGCGATCGCGCTCGTAAACTGCTCGGTATAATCTCTCCTAACCAAAAATTGATGTAATCCCCTTTTTAGCTGGGATACTTTTTCCTTCTACCCCTTCTGTCCTAGAGCATTACCGAATTACTGTTCTCCCCGTCTTCTGTCTTGGGATAGATGAAGGATCACCTGTTGGAGACTTCTACTAGCGCCGCTTCCTACCCAACTTCTATTTTGTATTGATGGTTACCAAAACTATTTGTTAAATTTCTGGATTTTAGGCTGATTTTATATCAAAAGATACTTTATGAGGCTAGGGAATTGCTATACCATTCATTCTAGCTGATCAGTCTAGCTGTCAAAACATAATCATTGACTGAACTATCCTTCAGTAACATTCGCTACTTATACTTCCCGGTTATGACTTTGGACAGAGGTTCCGCCGGAACGTCTCTACTGACTGATGACTTGTCTTATAGCGCTTCGCGGCTCTGTGGTTAGCAACTGTTTATTTATGAAATCAGGAGATAGGCAATTATGGGAATCAAAACTTGTCTGTGTTGTGGTCATCCCCTCTTACGCCACGTAAGACGACAAGGTATTTATTGGTTCTGCACCGTTTGCCATCAGGAGATGATTCCCCTGAAGCCGAGCCAGTCATCTATTCGTGTCGATACTCTACAGCTTATGCCAAACAGTCAGATTTTGCGATCGCGTCCCCTAGAAACTGTTCAATCTTAGCTTGTCTTAATGTCTGTCCTCAACCGACTGCTCAACGGCTCACCTTTTTCTTTTTGGTTAGCCATAATCCTGTAGCCAATGCCATCAGTCCAGCTAAACTTCTAGGTTCGGATACGGACACTGGATCACTTGGGCTAGGAATGTTATCACTAATACTATCATCGGGGTTATCAGGAATCTCGTCACCCGGATTATTGTCAATTGGATCATCGGCAATGTCGTCATCTGGAGTATTGTCGATTGGATCATCAGCAATGTCGTCATCTGGAGTATTGTCGATTGGATCATCAGCAATGACATCATCAGTAGGTAAGTTTTCATCAATGTCATCCGCCGGATTGTCCACAACAGGAGGCGTTGGAGGCTGCCAACTGGTTAGAATATCGTCGATCCAATTCGTGTAAGATGACACACGGGTATCAAAGGAAAACTCGCCAAAGGAAGAATTTAGGGCATAGTCAATATCAGAGGAAATACCATTCCAGTAAGAAACTTGTAAACCAAAGGACGTAACCCCCGCGATCGCGCCATCAATGAAGGTTGGTCCTCCAGAATCTCCAGGTGCTGAATTAACTTCATTTAATCCCAAACCCAAGTCAGCATAATCATCGCCAAACCAATAGCCAAACGCATCATTCGCTGCCAGTCCGTTGTCAAAGTCGTAAGCTAATAAGGCATCAGTGACGTCATCTGAAATGAGATAATGTTGATCAAACAAATCTCCGGAAGCGTCATAACGATTCTGACCGGAACGCTTTAAACCATCCCAAAATACATCACCAACGTTACCATTTCCAGACCTACCATAACCTACTTTTTCGCCAGTTTTACCGACTTCATCGTCATTTCGATAAATGTCATAGCGATCGACTGTATCTGGGGCAACATCAGTTAACTCTAAAATGGCAAGATCATAGCCATTAAATAAATCACCTGTCCAGTCATCATGAACAAAGATATCAGCAATGGAGAGGTTGACATCACCTGTAGATAACTCAAACGTGGCTGTGCCATCCCAGATATCTAAATTCCCAAAATCATCAGTGAGACAATGAGCAGCCGTGAGAATATGAGCGCCTGTTCCTAATAATCCACCTGTGCAAGAAGTTCCCCAAAAACCCCCTAAAGAAAGTTGAGCGACGCCATCATAGCCAGTTCCGGGAGACACAAGATAGTCATCGGGATTACCTGCTGTCGTGTAGAGGGGCTGGACTTGTGTCTGAATTGAGGTATTGTTTAAATTTACGGCTTTAGCGGGTGCAACGCTAACTAAAGGAGTGAGTAAACTTACAACGGACAGAAGAGTTAGAGACTTGAAGCTAGACAAAGTGAAAGTCATAGTTACACCGGAATGAAAGAGTCACGATTGAACTGTTCACTGTCATCTGTCTCTGAGAGATTGACCCTTATGCACTTTTTTCAGAGTTGTAACGTTTATTCATAACCTGGATGGAAATTTTCCCAACATGCATAAGTTCCCACTCCTGAGAGAGATATACTAAAAAAGTATCGTTTGGGGTCAAATTGGTGATGACTCAAATCGGGAAACGTTGGGGATGCATATTAGCAGGGGTTTTCGGTATCGGTGGGGTTCTCACTGGCTGCGGTGCTGATGCTGTGGCTCAGATTACACCGGATACTACTCTAGGAACTGAAAATTCCGTGGTTACGCCAAATGTGGATATCCAGGGACTTCCGGCGGATTTAATTGAAGGCGGGGCGACACGGGGCGCGGCGTTGTTTCACAGTTTCTCTGAGTTTAATGTTGGCGAGGGATTGCGGGTTTATTTCGCCAATCCGGTGGGGATTGAAACAATTTTCAGTCGGGTGACGGGGAGTGATGTCTCCGATATTTTGGGAACATTGGGGGTAGATGGGGGCGCTAGTTTATTTTTGTTGAATCCCAATGGGATTATTTTTGGGGAGAATGCGCGG
>NZ_JAVJQN010000035.1:0-3387 GCF_040218245.1 Coleofasciculus sp. E1-EBD-02
GGGGAAGCAGGGGAAGCAGGGGAAGCAGGGGAAGCAGGGGAAGCAGGGGAAGCAGGGGAAGCAGGGGAAGCAGGGGAAGCAGGGGAAGCAGGGGAAGCAGGGGAAGCAGGGGAAGCAGGGGAAGCAGGGGAAGCAGAGGGAGAATATTTCCAATCACAAATCAACAATTCCCAATCCCTAATCCTCAACTTTTTAAGACACGCCATTGATACTCAGGTACAAAATTGGGTTGAATCACTATCACCCCCAACTGCTACCTCACCCATCCCCGAATGGCTGCAAGCCCTTTGTAGCGCCAAGGAGAACCTAAACGTTGAACCGATGGCGATCGCCCGTTTAGATACCGCCCTGTCTAATTGGACAACCTCGATTCAACAGCACCTAGTTACTCCCACCACCCAAGGCTTAACCCAAAATCTCTTCCGCACCTGCTTAGTCTTGCAACCACCAGAACCCGACGAAGCCAACTGGCGGCTTGACTATTGCTTGCAAGCCATGGACGAGGCAGACTTATTAGTCGATGCCAAAACGATTTGGCGGCATCCTATCGAACAATTAGACTATCACGGGCGAACCATTGCACAGCCTCAAGAAACCCTACTCAAGGGATTAGGATTAGCCTCTCGCCTTTATCCTCCCCTAGAAGCCAGCTTACACGAACGCTGTCCCCGATTCTGCGAACTCAACCCTGTCCAAGTGTATGAATTTATCAAAGCTAGTGCATGGCGACTGCAAGACAGTGGCTTGGGGATTATCTTACCCCCAGGATTAGCCCCCGGATCAGGGGAAAAACGCCTCGGTATTAGTATTACCGCAGAAGCGCCCAAATCGAAGAAAGACGAACGGTTAGGGTTACAAAGCCTGCTGAAATTTAAATGGGATTTGGCAATTGGTGATACGAAACTCTCCAAATCTGAATTCCAGCGCCTGATGTCACTCAAATCCCCCTTAGTGGAAGTGAATGGAGAATGGATTGCCCTGCAACCCGCCGATGCGCGGGCGGCGCACACCATCATGAAAGCTTCCAAGGAAGATATGAGTTTGTCAGTCGAAGACGCCTTGCGACTGGCAACAGGCGATACTAAAACTTTAGGAAAATTACCTGTCGTTCACTTTGAAGCATCCGGGGCGCTGCAAGAGTTAATTACTAATTTAACTGGAAATCGCACGATTGAACCTATCGACGTTCCCCAAGACTTTAACGGTACACTACGCCCGTATCAACTGCGAGGAGCCAGTTGGTTAGCCTTTTTAGAACGTTGGGGGTTAGGGGCTTGTTTAGCGGACGATATGGGATTAGGAAAATGCGTCGCGCCTAGTACATTAATTTCCGTCAATGGAACCGTTATCCAAGCTGAAGATATTTGGAAACAGTATGCAACAGAAGCAGAATTTGATGGGGAGGGATTTTGGAGTCAGCCAACAGAGTCGTTACAGGTTAATGCCATTGACTCACAAACCAATAAAATGACCACCGCTCCCATTCAGCGTCTCTATCGCCAGCGAGTGCAGGAAAAACTACGCACCGTTAAGCTTAAAGATGGGAGCCGAATTACGATTACCTATCGTCATAAACTATTAACCTATCACGGTTGGACGACTAATTTTCAGGTGGGGGATTACGTTTGTGTACCTGCCAAAATGATTTGGCAGGGGCAACCCGAAGATCCGGATTTGGTGAAGTTTCTGGCTTGGCAAATTGCTGAAGGATGTGAGCAATCTATACCAGATTTTATTATGCAGGCAGATCTAGATACGGTGAAGATATTCCTGCAAAACTATTTCGATGCGGAAGCGTCTGTTATTTCTCAGATGCGGAGTATTGAAATTAGTACAGCTTCCCCTTTACTGATTCAGCAACTCTCTGTACTGCTACGACGCTTCGGTATTTGGTTGCAGATTACACCACAACATAAACGAGAAACCTATGCCAAATCTCTTGTTCAGATTGACTCTAGCGATTCCCCAACCGAAGTCCAGATGACTGTAGGGGCATCATCCTTGCGCCCTGACCAATCTACTACATCAGACAGAAAACCCGTATATATTGGTACAATCGGTGGCAATTCAGCGCGTCGATTCTTACAAGAGATTGGATTTAATTATCCAGAAAAACAGCGGAAACTGGAAGAAATCTGTAAACCAGAAACCTGGCGACTGGAAGTCGCAGCTACACAAACAAAGTCCGCCTACGCGGACTGGATTATAGAGGTAGATAACCCAAATTTAGTCTCACAACCATGTTCACGGGGTAGTCGAGAACGAGTGATATCAAGTCCGTCTAAACAGTTCTCATTGGCGTCTACCTTGCCACCTTCCTGCTTACCTTCTGCCATCTGCCCGATTGGTGAGCGTTCGACTGAGCGCTCACGCCGAAGTCCTGTCGAACCACTGCCCTCTGCCTTCAAAAAGCTTTCTGCTTTATTCCCAGCGGAAACGGAACAAAATATTCTGGATCAAGACGTTTTCTACTGTCAGATTCAGGACATTGAGGATATCGACTATGAGGGATGGGTGTATGATTTTGAAGTTAGCCACCATCACAACTTTGTGGCAAATAACATTCTTTGTCATAACACAATTCAAACCATTGCTTTTTTGCTTTATTTAAAAGAGCAAGATGTTCTGGAATCGCCCACATTATTAGTCTGTCCCACATCCGTACTGGGAAACTGGGAACGGGAGGTGAAAAAATTTGCCCCGACGCTTAAAGCTATTGTCCACCACGGCGATAAACGCTCAAAAGGCAAGACATTTGCCAAAGCAGTAAAGACCAAGGATTTAGTAATTACCAGTTATCCATTAGTGTATCGAGATGCTGCAACCCTAGAATCGGTATCCTGGCAAGGTGTGGTATTAGATGAAGCGCAGAATATCAAAAATCCAGGCGCGAAACAGTCGCAAGCTGTGCGGAAACTGCCGACAGAATTTCGCATTGCTTTAACCGGAACCCCTGTGGAAAACCGACTATCGGAATTGTGGTCAATTTTAGATTTTCTCAATCCCCAATATTTAGGCGATCGCCAATTTTTCCAACGCCGCTTTGCTATGCCAATTGAGAAGTTTGGCGACAGGGATTCCTTACAAACCTTGCGATCATTGGTACAACCGTTTATTCTGCGCCGTCTGAAAACTGATAAGACCATTATTCAGGATTTACCGGAAAAACAGGAGATGACGGTATTCTGTGGACTCGCCGCAGAACAAGCCGCCCTGTATCAGAAATTGGTGGATGAATCCTTGGTGGAAATTGAAGCAGCGGAGGGAATTAAGCGCAAGGGGTTAATTTTAACCTTGCTGATGCGACTCAAGCAAGTCTGTAATCATCCCGCCCAATTATTAAAAGAGAAATCCTTAAAAGACGCCAAGCGTTCGGGGAAATTACTG
>NZ_JAVJQN010000043.1:0-20643 GCF_040218245.1 Coleofasciculus sp. E1-EBD-02
TTAAAGCCGTCCCCAATTGGCAGGAACGACTAAGGCAGTATGTAGCTCAACTCATAGCTGAAGGCGAATAAATTCGCCGTGTCGGACTTCATCCCCCGACTAAAGTACGGGGGCTTCCGTCCTCCCGTCCTTTACCTGTGATTATCCCTTACCAACTCATGCCCTTATTCATGACTTCCTGGCAGGTTATCTCTGCCAATCCGCGTCTTCACCAAGTAAGGCGCGGTTCATGAACGCCCTTAAGGAATCTACCACCTTACTTTGATCCTCCTAAGATTAGGACAAAATATCCTCCTCTTCCTCGTCTTCAGCAAATTCTTCCTCATCTTCAGCAAATTCCTCCTCGTCTTCAGCAAATTCCTCCTCGGCTAAGGATTGAGGATTTGTCACCTTTGCCTCTAACTCGGCTGGTGAGGAAGTTTCTCTCTCTAGTTGCTCCTCATCCTCTTCTTCATCAGCGAGTTCGGCTTCCCTCTGTGCGATCGCGGCTTGTAACTCCTGCATTTTCTGGTGTTCAGCTTCGTAGTCGTACTTGGCGATATCTTTAATATCAATCTTCCAACCTGTGAGACGAGCTGCTAGGCGAACATTCTGTCCCTCTTTGCCAATAGCTAAACTTAGCTGATCTTCCGCGACCAAAATGTGAGCCTGACGCCCTTCTGGATTCACCAATAAGACTTCCTCTACTCGTGCGGGACTCAGAGCATTAGCTATATAGGTAGCGGGATCAGGAGACCAGCGAATCACATCTATTTTTTCGCCACGCAATTCATTAACGACCACTTGAATGCGCGATCCCCTAGCGCCGATACAAGCCCCAACGGGATCAACATCCCGCTCTAGGGTATCCACGGCAATTTTAGTCCGAGGTCCGACATGACGCGACGGTGGATTAGCTTCTCGCGCCACCGCCACGATTCGCACGACTTCATCTTCGATTTCTGGGACTTCATTGGCAAACAGATAGACCACTAAACCAGCCGAAGCTCGCGAAACCACAAGCTGGGGTCCACGGTGAGGACCTTCACGCACTTTTTTGAGAAAAACCTTAAAGGTACTGCCAATGCGATAGGTATCGTTGGGTAATTGTTCGCGCTTGGGCAGTTCGGCTTCCACTTCCGGCTGACCAAAGCCACTGCTAATCGCCATGATCACCGATTGCCGCTCAAATCGTAGCACTCTGGCTTGGAGAACCGTTCCTTCTAACTCTTCAAATTCTTCTTGGATCAACTTGCGCTGTTGATCCCGTAGTTTTTGGGAGAGTACCTGCTTGGTTTGAATAGCTGCCATTCGACCAAAATCACGTTGATCTGGGGTAACATCCAGAACCACCGAGTCACCTAATTGTGCCTCTGATGCGACTTCTTGAACTTCTTTGAGGGAAATATGATGATCGGTGTTGCCAACTTCCTCAACAATGGTTTTGGTACAAAGAATGCGGAATCCTTCTTCTTCGATATCTAAATCGACTTCAAAGTTGTTAAAATACTCATCATCAAAATGAGGTCGCTCCATGCGTTGCGCTCGACGATAACGCTCATAGCCTTTGATCAGTGCTTCTCTCAGTGCCTGTTGGACTGCTGATTTAGGTAAATTATGGCTTTGAGAGATCTCTTCGATCATCTTTTTTAGTCCCGGCAGATTAACGATAGACATAGGCAAATCTCCATAAACTGTTTATTAGGGGTCGTGAACAACAGAACCCATGCTCAATGACTAAATTCCATAAGATCTAAACAGGTTTAACCCTGCTCATCGAACTGGACTTTAGTCACTTGATCGCGAGGAATGGCGATCGCCCGTCCTTTTTGGTTGATATATACACGGGTATCATCCCGGCGAATTAATTTCCCTCGCCATTCTTTATGTCCTTGGTCAGGTTCAGTGGTGTTGACCACCACAGAAAATCCTTTAAATGCGATGAAGTCTCGGTCTGTCGTTAGCTCTTGCGAGATCCCAGGACTAGAAATTTCCAAAACATAAGCATCTGGAATCAGATCCACGGCATCTAATTCAGCTTCTAAAGCCCGACTCATACGTTCACAGTCATCTAAACCCGTATCGCCGTCGCGGTTGCGGATATCTACCCGAAGTACAGGGGGACGTCTGTTCGTGTGAAACACCGCCCCAACGAACTCCAATCCCAATTTTTCGGCTACTGGGGTTGCCAAATCGATTAGTTGTGGAATCAGGGGATGAGTCATAGAAAAACTTCAACAAAAAAAGTGGGTTCAACCCACCTCCAGGTAAAATTTCTGCCAAGAAGCTTAGCGACGATTGACACAATCTCTACCCTGCTTGTGTACTTGGGAATCGTTTTATAGCTTCCCCAGACTCCGACATCAGGATAGAGTAACTTCCGTTGCTATGTTAGAGTTTAGCGCAATCTTTGCAGGTTGTGGGATCGGGTGACCACAAGCAAAGGGGGGTTACGCTGGAGTATTGACCCTTCACGACCTTCGAGGGCATGGTTTTAAGTTAACCTCCACCTCCCTCATCTCCCTTATCTCCCTCATCTTTATCAACTACACCTGTCGCTTTTGCCGAATTGCCCGGGTTTGGTCAAGAATGTCCTCTAAGTCCTCTTGGGACAAACGTTCGACGTAATTAACTTTGACTTCCTCTAAGAAGGCGTTGAGCAAGTATTGAATTTCATCTAAGGTTTTCTGGGTCTGCATTTGAGAGCCATAAGCTTCGCCCAGATGACTAATTAAGCGTTGCAGAATTTGATCCCCGACTGGATCATCTGCGATCGCGGCGTCTAATCCATTGTAAAGCGCTTGGGTAATTTGGTGTACCAGTCGTTCGGTTAACTGATTGCGAATTGTTTCTACACCTGGTACTTTCTCTAGTCCCTGATAGGCTTGAGACTGATTCAAAATTTTGTCCACGTTATGCCGTAGCAAGTCTTCTAAATCGGTACGGATAGCAGGAAGAACTTGCTCAACAGTCATCTGCACCATAATCTTAGTCAGTGCTGCGACTTCGTCGGTTTCGTTGAGATCGATGTAGGGGCGAACTTCCCGTTGCTGAAGAAAATTGGCTATCTCCCCTTGGCGAATGGAAGATTGGAGTTCGTTAATAATCTGAATCACTACCACTTGGGTCATATCGCCAGCGATTTCAGCCACAAATCCTTCACGCGCTTGTTTTTGAATTGCACTCAAATCGATTAACCTTGCCTGATCCAGCCGAATCGTCACCGGGATGATCCGCAGCCAGCGCCACAGAGGAATCAACAGAAAGATATCATACCAACGCCATAACATAGCATCCAGCCAACTGACCCCCTGGCGACGGCGACTGATCAACCAAGTACGTGCCAAAAAGTCTGTCAAAAACGCTAGAAAAAAAAAGGAATCGATGAATCCAAAATAATCGACAAAATCCCCTGTTTCTCCAATAGGACGGTAGTAGTTCGCTGCCATAAGAGGACGAATCTCCTCATTAAAAAATTGGAGTTCATCCTCGGGTTCTCTAGCGGTTAAGTTTTCTAAACTCCAAAACTGTCTAAATGATTCTTTCGCTGAATCCTCTTCAGTGGCAATATGCTCTCGCATCTTATTCTTAATTTTTTCCAGATCTCCCGTCTTATCAGCGAGTTGGAAGGGATTTGTCTCAATCATTTCTACGCTACGTTGGCGCAGATCTTCCAGGATTTGGGCAACTTCAGGAGATTGTAAGCTTCTCAGCTTAGTTCTTAAGTTGGTTGCATCAATCTCTGCTTCTAGTTCATTAACTTTTTCCAAATATTGCTCTGTGTCTCGGTAGGGTTCAATAGCTTTAATTGGGTCATACCACTGTGTAATCGGAGGTAGAGGAACCTCTAAGGGCAAACCGGGAAAACTAACCGGGCCGATGTCAAAACTAAATAACTGGACTTCCCCATGTAGCCAAAAATCTCGCAGAGGCAGGTAGGTCAAGTCAAATAAGACTAAGAAGTAGTTGAACGAAGCCAAAAGCGCCATCACACGTTCAAACCAAAGGGCGCGACGGACTTTACGTTTACTTTTGCTTGGGGTAAGTCTTTGAATGGATGACATATTTTTTCAGGCTAGATCAGCGCCAAGTTTGGCTATAAATAATCAGTAGTTATCGTCAAACTGGGACTGAGCAGAAAGGATTCAGTTAAAGTGCTTACTAGAACTATCAATCCTATGAGTGATAGGGTTCACTGTCAAACTAGGTTAGCTGGGCGGTTGTAGACGATTTAAACGATACATGTAGTCGCGGGAGGGCATTCCGAGACTTAAAACGGACAGGGAGCGCGGTTAAGACTCGCTTTGAGGCAGTGTGTGTAGAGCTGTCAACCCCCCAAAAGCGACCACCCCTAAAAAGGTGGCGTGGTGAGGATGTCAAGCACCACTGTAGAGACGTTGCATGCAACGTCTCTACATAAATGATGTGTCCTAACAGCTATGGCGGTTGCTATAACTATGGAAAGACACGACCGGGATGAGTCATGGGGGCGCTGGGATTGTTGTAGATCTCCCATTCCTCAATACCCCGATCGCGCAGAATGGTTTCGGCTTGCTGAATTTGCTCATCCGTTCCCTGAACCAACACCAGATAATCCCCATGAGACAGGCGATTGCTATATTTTTTGGCTTGCTCTTCGGGAACGCCTAAGTTCGCAAGTATACCGACCAAACCACCAGCAGCCGCGCCAATGGCTCCTCCACCCAATGCAGACGCGATCGCAGCAGCTTCGCCTCCCACAAATACCACCGGACCCACACCAGGAACCGCTACGGTGACTAACCCAACCAGTAATCCGGTTAATCCGCCCAAGACACCCCCAGCTACAGTCCCTGTGGCTGCATCTTTGGCTTTTTCATGACTCACGGGATCGGTGACTCTCACCCCAGACACCTGATCGGGATGTTCGGCGTCTTTGGCAATTACTGAAACGAGGTTCATGTCAAATCCAGCCGCTTTTAACCCATCGAGAGCCTTTTTTAAATTTTGCTCGTAAGAAAAGACACCAATCGCTCGCTGATTTTGCGTTACAGGTGTTGGTTCTGTTGGTGGTGGAGTAACCGGAGTTACACCCGTCGGCGTTGCACCCAAAGGTTCACCAAAGGGTCCTGTGTACGCCGCACCAAGGGGTGTAGGAGATCCCACCGGAGCCGCCGTTGGGTGAGTATAGCCGGGAGCGGGAGTATTCACCTCAGGACGATTATAACTTCTCCACTCTTGAATTCCTTGAGGTTTCAGGATAGAAGCCGCACGGCTGATTTCCTCTGATGTGCCATCCACCAGGATTAAATAATGTCCTTTTTCTAAGCGATCTTGGTAAAGTTTAGCTTCGGCTTCGGGAATTTCTAATCCAAGTAACGCCCCAAATAAGCCGCCAGCCGCGCTACCAACCGCCCCACCCAAGAGCGTATTACCAATTACTGAAGCCGCTGCACCGCCGACTAAAATCGGTCCAACTCCAGGAAGGGCGATCGCACCCAATGTACCAATTAAACCGACGATACCTCCTGTCACTCCCCCCGCAACTGCACCAGCCGCCGCACCTTCTCCGGCTTCATTTTCGGTATCGTCTTGCACATTAACCCCGGCAATTTGCTCCTCATCCCGGGCAATGACTGATACTTGGTTCATGGGAAAATTGGCATCTCTCAGATCTTTGAGAGCATCTTCGGTAGCTTGTCGCGTCGGAAAGACCCCCACACCTCGCTGATATTGACCTAACGTCATAGTATCCGCCTCCATCTATCTATAGGTTTTCAACCTGATACCCCTATTTCTACATTTCTCTGGCAGACATTCATCAATCGTGCGAGATAACCACTATTAGTCACTTGTCCATCTGTAGGAAGAAAGAATTGTGTGAATCATACATTGGATGAGGTAGTTGGGGCAGATTTAGTCACATCTGGGTAAAGTACGAAACGATAATCGTAAAACCCGTCCCGACATCAACACTCTATCGCCTGTTCCCTGATAAAGGACAAAGGACGTAGCTTGCTTCTCAAGGGAGCGAGTATGACAAATGACCATTCCACGGAAATTGCGACTCAGGGGTTCGGTTCTACGACCCCAGAGAGATGACGAGAGCCAGTATCCTCATAGATAGACAAGTAGAATTGGCAGTTCATGGGGATAGATAGTGGTGCAAAAGTGGTTGTTACCAAACATCAGCGAAGTTTTAGCTCAGAATACGCAGATTGGAAAGCACAATCCGGTCGAATCGCAGGTTGAATCGACAACGGTTGTCATGGATAAGGGACAGCGCAGTGCGGCGAGTCAGCGGATGAGAGACGAAAGGCGATCGCAGCGAGAATGGCAAAGTGCGATCGCGTCTCTGGAACAGTTACTCTTACAGGTTATTTGCCCAGAGGATCAAGGGGATAACTCAGCATCTCTAAATGGGTTAGTTTTAGCCGGTCCTGCACCTGTTTTAAGCCACTCTGATCTGCTTTCTCATTTTCAAACGGGGGTGTTTACGACTGAAACAGTAAACCCCTGGAGTTTTATGCCCTTTCAATTGCCTCCAGCTCAACCGGAAAAGGCTCAAGGTACGGTTAATACGACGTATGAACTCCGTTTATTTCCGGCTGACTCATTAACTGAGGAGCAGTTTTGCTTAGTCTTTACCCGTGGCTTTAGTTTAGTTATGGCGGCGGGAGACGATCCCAATGGTGTACCTGGATTTCGCTTCTCCTTTGATCCAGAGGATGTGCAAAAAGCTTGGGCGTCTCTTTATCCTCGATTATTATTAGCCAATCCCCATCAACTGAGTTATTTAGATACATTAGTTAAGCAGTTTGCGCCTCAGCCTCCCGATTATAAAATTGTTATGCAATTTGGGCGTCAGTTGCTGCAAAATATGCCGGAATATTCTGCAGAACCTAAAAATGAAACGATAGCAGTAACCCCGATTAATTCAGTTACTCAAGTCTCTACAGATCCGGCGTACAGTGAGACAATTGAAGACCGAGATTGGCAACCTTTAGCTAAGTCAGAAACCCGAGTTAATCATCGAGTGTCCCAACTCCGTGAATCCACCCCGGATGTGGAACTTCTGCAAGCTTTAACTCATGAAGTTCGCACACCACTAACGACGATTCGCACGTTAACTAAATTATTATTAAAACGTAAAGATTTAGCACCAGAAGTAATTCGGCGTCTGGAAATCATAGATCATGAATGTACAGAACAGATTAACCGCATGGAATTAATTTTTAGAGCCGTTGAATTAGAAACAAAAGCGGTGAAAGAAACCCCGGTTAATCTCACATCAATGTCATTGGCTCAAATTTTCCAGACTAGTATTCCCCACTGGCAAAAGCAGGCACAGCGGCGTAATGTCAGCTTGGATGTCATATTGCCGCAAAATCTGCCCACGGTGGTGAGTAATCCTTCGATGTTAGATCAGGTGTTGACGGGTTTAGTGGAGAATTTTACCCGTACCTTACCCGCCGGCGGTCATATTCAGGTACAGGTCACTCCCGCTGGAGACCAGTTAAAGTTGCAATTTCAGTCCCAACCCAACCCAGATAATTCAGGTAATTTGGATAAGTTTGGACAGTCAACCTGTCAAACGTTAAAGTCAATTGGTCAGTTATTAATGTTTCAGCCAGAAACAGGCAGTCTGAGTTTGAATCTAAACGTGACCAAGCATTTGTTCCAAGCTTTGGGCGGTAAATTAATTGTGCGTCAGCGACCGCAAACTGGGGAAGTGATGACGATATTTTTGCCTTTGGAAGTTAGGAATAATAGCAGTAATCAAGAGGGAATATTGGTGTAGCAGTCTCACCAACAGCCAGGGGTTTGGTTAAAGCCCTGGCTAATGGCAAATGACGAATACATAAAATAGATGTGATCCAAATAGTACAATATCTGAATACTATGATGCTCAAAAAACTATCCTTAAATCACCCCTGGCAAAATCAATGGCTTCGCCGATGCTTAACCGCAATCATTGGACTAATTCTAGGAATTAACCTAGTATGCTTCCCAGCGATCGCGGCGACTCCAGCCATAGAGGTTAACGTGAGTTTAGGCAATTCAGCCGATGAATTGAAGTTCTTCCCTAACCAATTTGAGTTTGTCGCAGGTAAACGCTATAAACTGTTGCTGGATAATCCTAGTCCCCAAAAGCACTACTTCACCGCCAAAGACTTTGCTGATGCGAGTTGGACTCAAAAAGTTGAAGCCGCCAAAGTCGAAGTTAAAGGAGCAATCCATGAACTGGAACTGAAACCCGGTGGCGAGGCTGAGTGGGTATTTGTGCCAATGAAACCCGGAACCTACGAACTTCATTGTTCAATTCCTGGACATACAGAAGCAGGTATGGTAGGAGAAATTACCATAAAACCTGAATAACTTGGTGAAAAAAGGCGATCGCACGTTGGTTAACTATTCCTAAGATGAGTGAAGTGCGATCGCATCAGACGGGGTATGATTGAGACTGTTTTCTGCCAATAATCCCCTAGACGCGATCGGCGGGATAAGGAAATAATAAGGAGAGTCAGCTTCCCCAGCTCCCCCAGCTTCCCCAACTCCCCCAGCTTCCCCAGCTCCCCCAGCTTCCCCTGCTTCCCCTGCTCCCTACCCCACCACAAGCCTTATTCAGCAGCCCCTATTTATCCTCACTTTGAGACTGACGAATGGGAATCTCAATCCAAAATCCAGTTCCTTCTCCGGGCTGAGAACTGCATTTAAACATTCCCCCATGTTTTTCCACGATAATTTGATAACTAATTGAAAGCCCTAAACCCGTTCCTTTACCAATCGGCTTGGTTGTAAAAAAGGGATCGAAAATTTGTGATTGAAGTTCTGGACTAATTCCTGAACCACTATCAGCAATCTGAATGATGATATGAGTTGGAGATGAGCCTTTATTTTTCTCTATTTGTGTGGTGTTATTCGGACTATATTGGTTCTCACTAGTCTTAGATTGAACAGTTGTGGAAATCGTAATCCTCTGGTTATCTGGATCACAGTCTTCTAACGCATCGATCGCGTTGCTCAAAACATTCATAAAAACCTGGTTCAGTTGACTGGGATAGCATTCAACCAACGGCAACTCCCCATAATTTTTGATCACCTGAATCCCTGGATGATTGGGTTTTCCTTTTAAGCGATATTGTAAAATCAGTAGCGTACTCTCTATCCCTTCGTGGATATCTACTAATTTTTTCTCGGCTTGGTCAAGGCGGGAGAAGTTTCGCAACGACAAAACGAGCTTGCGAATCCGTTCCGATCCCATTTTCATCGACTCTAAAAGCTTGGGTAAATCTCCTTCTAAAAACTCCAAGTCGATAACATCTAACAATTCAATAATTTCTGGCTCTGGCTGAGGATGATATTTCTGGTAGGAATGAATAATATTCAGTAAATCCTGAGCATACTGACTGGTATAAACCAGGTTGCCATAAATAAAATTCACCGGATTATTAATTTCGTGAGCTACTCCCGCAATCAACTGTCCCAGACTCGACATTTTTTCGGTTTGAATCAGTTGGGCTTGAGTTTGCTTGAGATGGTGAAACGCACTTGCCAATTGTTGGGCTTGGGCTTGAGTATGGGTAAATAATTCCGCTTGCTGAATCGCCACCGCCGCTTGATCGGCTAACTTTTTTAGCAGTTTAATCTCTGAGGGAAGCCAATCTCGCCTAGCTTTACATTCTTGAGCAATTAAAAATCCCCACAGAGGTTGCTCCCATCTGGGACAAGGAAGACTATCCAGCATAATGGGTATTTCATTAGTTTGAGGATTCTCCACGCCAATGGGAACAATTAAAGCGGCTTGTACTTGACAACGTTTTAAGAACTCTTGTTGATCCGGAGTTAATCGGGCTTGAGTGACATCCTTAATCACTCCTAAATTACCTCGCTTATACACTTGAATCTGGGCTTTCGAGAAATACTGCTGCGGATCGTCAATATCTAAAAGCGATAACCACTCCCCTGTCATTGATTCCACAATAACTTGACCGTGGGAATCATCGGTAAACCGATAAATGATCACTCGATCAGTGTTCAGCAGTTGACGAACTTCTCGTACAATCGTCTGTAGGGTGGTTTTCAGATCAAGAGTACTGCGAATTTGGTTGGTCACTCGCTGTAGCGCCCGCCCTTGCTCTAGAGATTGTTGTAACTTAGCCGTGCGTTCAGCCACTTGGCATTCTAAGTTACTATTTAGGGCTTGTACTTGAGCATAGAGTTTATATTGCTCGATCGCCATGGCAAAATGATGACCAAGTGCGATCGCTAGTTCAATGTCGTAATTCGTCCACGATTGAGCTTGATTCCATTTGACCTCTCGCCACTGTTCAAAAGATTCACGGGGACTGCGTTGTTCTTCATTGGGGTTAAACTCTCCCGCCCACAAAATTTCTTGCACCACTTGGGAGCGAAAAATACTTAGATAACCCAAGAATGAGGAGCGATAATACAAGGGTATTACTAACCAACCTCGAATTGGAGTCCCATCAAAGGCTGGAGCTAGACTCGCTAACTCTGCGACTTGATGCAAATCATTGACGATGAGTGGCTGACAACCGACGGGAGTCGAATTGGATTCGGATGAGCCATTGGCTGTGTCAACGGTTCTATCCCCTGTTACCCATTGGACGAACACAGGATGCTCTTCAATCTTCCTCGGACTGTCTTCAAATGTAGGTTGTGTGCCATATATCAGGCACTCTGCCCTCGGATTCACCTGGTCTGGGGCTATATAGAGTCTACCTCCCCCACTCGATAGAGCGCTAACCGTTTCTTGTAAAGCAGCTTGGAGTTGAATGGTGGGTAACGAATGCAGCAAGGTGGAGACACGATTAATCGTCGCTTCGATTTGATGCTGCTGACGGGTTTGGGATAAGAGATTCGACTGAGCAATGGCAATAGACACCTGATCCACCACCGATTGGACAATCTGCAATTCCCGTTGGCTAATGCTACGGGGTGTGACGTGATGAGAGACTAAAAGTCCCCAGAGTCGTTTCTGAGACCGTTGAGCCTGAATATCATAATGGACAATGGGTAAAACCATGGAAGACTGGACCCCCATTGCTCGTAAATACTTGACATGACAAGCATCTACGGGACGATAGTGAATCGGTTGCGGGGTGGAGCGATCATCGGTTTCTGAGGGTTCTAAGGGTGATAAACCAATTAGTCCCCCGGAAACATCCACAATGGAACGCAAGCGCTCGGTGAGGTACAATTGACGGGCTTGTTCGGGAATATCATCGGCGGGGAAGTTTAATCCGTTGAGAGAAGACAGTCGATTGGTGTTGACTGATTCAGCAATCACCTGTCCACCACCCGACGCATTAAAGCGGTAAACCATGACGCGATCGGTTCCTAGCAACGATCGCACTTCTGCAACTGTGGCATTTAAAATCTCTTGTAACTCTAAGGATTGGCGAATCCGATTCGTGATCCGGCGCAATAAGTCTTCTTGATCGAGTTCTGGTTGTAACACTCTCCTACTCCTATGAAACACTCTCTGATTCTGGTTTAGGGGGTAATCCAAGTGATGAATCAGAGGTTTAGCTCGATGCACCGACTTCACAAATCTGTATGAATATACTTAACTTATAGTTTAAGGATTCTGAGGGCTGAAATCAGTTTTCAGATAAAACTCAGCCGTGAGCGATCGCCCTAACCCAAACGCCCTGAGTTGTCTGTCACGCCTTTAATGGGCATACCCTCCCACCTTTTACATTCATGATCAGGATTCCCTCATGATCAGGATTCCCCTGAGACACTTTAGATGCACATCAGCGAATCAGACGGTAAATGTGATTCTACCGTTTCCTCTGAATCACCTGAAAGCGGAAGAGTACGCGCCTGTTTCAGATTTACCGATCTACGAGTTTGCAGTTCGCCTGTGCTAAATGTTGTCGGATATGTTGACGAACATTCATCAGCATTTTTCCCAAATGATTCTCACCGGTTTGATCCTCACCACACCCCCAGTAGTAATCTGTGGGAGAATCTTCAACAATCACTTCTTCTCCGGTGTTCAGCAGGATTTGCTGAATATCAGGATGGGTAAGAAACTTGGTCAAAACCCCTCGCCACATAATCTGTTGTTTTACCTGTTCCCAATCAGGACGATGATTCCGGGTGCGATCGCGTCCCAGGAGGGCGGCTTCCATTGGTGTTGACACATTTTTTATTGTCCTGATCAAGGCTTCGTCTGTCGTCCCGACGAACTTGTGCGCCTGATAGTAATGCTCAACGGTTTGCCAACACCAGCCATCGATCTGGATCGGGTGGGGAGAGAAGTTGGAAAAGCAGCCATAGGGTTCCTCAACCTTATAAAAATAAATTGTCATGGCAAAACTATCAAACTATTTCGCTGGGCAAAAAGCCTCGTCTGATGACGAGTTACGTTTTCGGGTGCGGCGTCGGAAACCATGTCCCTGAAGCCCACCCTAGATTTAAGGGTTTAGTTATCTAGTCCTTTTTATTGGTCAATCGACGGCTGATTGACACCTAAATCTTATAGTAGCGATCACCAGGCGTTTACGAGGAGGGAGAGGGAAAGCTGGGTGAGCTGAGGAGCGGGGGAAGGGGAGAGAGCGGGGAAAAAATTTAAATTCGTGCGGATCAAGTCTGAGACGAGGGCTGAGAACTGTAACTGAATTCCTGCTCAAAGCTACTCATCACTATACATTTTGAGGAGTTTTTCTTGGTTTCGTGCCATTCGTTCAATTGTGTCACTTAAACTGTTAGCCCCCATTTCTACCCTTTTTTCCTCCAGCCAATTTATTGCCGTTTCTGTCAAAGTCATTGTGAATCGTCGTTTAGGCTCGTTATAAATTTTTTTCCTAGGCATCCTGTTCCACTCATATTATCATGTATTATGTGAGTAGAACAGGTATTGAATAGATAGACTATGCTGTTAGGCTTTAAAACCGAGCTAAAACTCAACAACAAGCAGCGAACGGCATTAGCCAAACACGCTGGTGTTTCCCGTCATGCTTGGAATTGGGGTCTAGGTTTAACCAAGCTGATACTCGACCACAATCAGGACACAAGAGAGGATAAAATCAAGTTTCCGACAGCGATTGACCTGCACAAGTGGCTGGTAGCGCTGGTTAAACCCATCTGCCCTTGGTACTATGAGGTGAGCAAATGCGCCCCCCAGTTTGCGCTTAGACAATTAGCCCAAGCTTGGAAAGATGCGTTCAAGAAAAACAAAAAACCGCCTCGGTTCAAGCGCAAGGGAAAGCATGACAGCTTTACTTTAGACGGATCAATTGAACTTGATCATTTCAAGATTAAAGTTCCTAAAATTGGTTGGTTAAAGACCTATGAGCGGTTACCCGTTCGGTTTCAGCCCAAGTCTGTCACCCTATCCAGGACGGCTGACCGATGGTTCATCAGTTTTAAGATGGACTATGAGCCAATTAACCGTTCCAAACTTCACCCAGTAGTGGGTGTCGATCTGGGCATAAAAGCGTTGGCTGTTTTGTCTACCGGGATTATAGTAGAAGGTGCTAAAAGCTACCGAAAGTACGAGAAAAAACTCTCACGCCTGCAATGGCTGAACCGTCATAAGCAGATTGGTTCGGCTAACTGGAAGAGAGCTTCGAACAAAATAGCTCGTTTGCACCGAAGGATAGCCAACATCAGAAAAGACACGTTACACAAGCTCACATCTTATTTAGCCCAAAACCACAGCCGAATAGGAATAGAAAACCTCAATGTGTCTGGGATGATGGCTAATCACAAACTGGCGAAAGCTATTCAGGATATGGGTTTTCACGAGTTTAAACGCCAATTAGAGTACAAGTGCCAATTGTATGGGTCAACCTTAATCATGGTAGACCGATGGTATCCCTCAACTAAAACTTGCTCAAGATGCCATACCGTCAAAGATGAAATGCCCTTATCTGAGCGAGTTTTCCGGTGTGACAATTGCGGGTTAGAAATTGACCGGGACTTCAATGCTTCCATTAATTTGGAGATAGCCGCCAGTTAGGTGGGGGAGAGCCTGTGGACTGGTTAAGTGCCGTCACTGCCAGAGTGAAACAGGAAGTAAGCATCAAGGTTAGGTCTGACTACGGTTGATCAGCTTTGAGTAGGTCTTTCATAACGGCAAAGTATGACGTGAGGTGAATCGCCAAACCCGCTAAAACAATAGCAGCCTGACCTGACTCATCTAAGGAATCTCCTCTTGCTATCACTAGCCTAAATAGAGTTGCACTGAACTACTACTCTTGAGTGGTCTTCAGTTGCATTGCTCCCAACAAGTTAATTGAGGAAATATTAGCGGCTATGGTTGGGCTGCTATTGTTAATTTGGATCGTTTCACTATCTGATGTGGCAGATATTACTGATACAAGGGAAATAAGATGGATAGTTATTTTACCTCCTGAACTCAACAGTGAAAGGAAGTGTAATATCTGTCACTGGAAGCTTTCTTGCTTGCTTCAATTTTTAATCTATCACTGTTCCGGACAATGGTGTCAAAATGATAAACTAATTTACTTTCCGTTAAAATCTGTAATGTAATGGGGAAAATGTCGAAAAAAAAAAGAGTCACTTGCGCGACTCTCTTGATTATCAGGGTGCATCTACGTATCAAACTATAGCACTTTAGGGATGAGGGGTGTAACCCCCTATTTCACTCGTAAAAGCCAGGAAATAGTGCTGAAACCTAATCTATAAAAGGGTTTCAGGGAAAAATGGATAAAAAAATAGCGACCATTTTGTTACAAAAATTAACTAATATAGAAGGAATAGTCATCCAGAATCGGGAACCATGCAAACAGCTACCCCACCATCAACCCGTAAAGCTTGGGCAAACGCGATCGCTCAACCCGCCACTGAATTTCCCCTAACCCCCTTACCGATTCTCTCTGGCAGAATTCCTCAAGGGTTACGAGGTTCTCTATATCGCAATGGACCTGCCCGTCTAGAACGAGGGGGTCAACGGATGGGACATTGGTTTGATGGGGATGGCGCTATTTTAGCGGTTCATTTCACCGATGCTACAGCCACTGGGGTCTATCGCTACGTGCAAACCCCCGCCTATCAAGAAGAAGCCGCCGCCGGGACATTACTTTACCCTAACTATGGCACCAAAGCCGCAGGGCGAATCTGGGAACGGTGGGGTAAACCCGTGAAAAATAGAGCAAATACCTCTGTATTACCCCTACCGGATAAATTACTAGCCCTTTGGGAAGGCGGGAATCCTTACGCACTCGACCTGCAAACCTTAGAAACTTGGGGACGCGATCGCTTAGACTATTTAGCCGAGGGAGACTCGTTTTCTGCCCATCCCAAGTGTGATCCAGAAACGGGTGAGATATTTAACTTTGGCATCAGCATCGGACTTAATTCCAGCTTAAATCTCTACAAAAGCGACTCAACGGGCAAAATCGTCCAAAAAGGAACGATACCACTCAAAGGCATACCCCTAGTTCATGATTTTGTCCTCGCAGGCTCTTATCTTGTCTTTTTCGTGCCACCTGTACAGGTGAATCTCCTACCCGCCGCATTGGGGGTGAGTAGCTTTGGCGAGGCGATGGAATGGCGTCCCCAATTAGGAACCCAAATTTTAATCGTTGACCGAGAAACGCTTTCATTAGTCGCCCGTAGCGAAGCCGATCCTTGGTTTCAGTGGCATTTTGCCAATGGCTATGTGAATCAGCAGGGTTCTATCGTAGTCGAATTTATTCGGTATCCGGATTTTGACACAAACCAACGTCTCCAAGACATCGCCATGGGTGAGATTCATACCGTTACCAACGAGGCATTATGGCAAGTTGAGATCAATCCCCAAACTGGGATGATTATCGCCGAACGGGAATTATTGGATCGATACGTCGAGTTTCCAGTGGTTCCAGACGCACAAGTGGGTCAAACCTCTCGTTCTATTTATCTAGCACTGCATCGCCAAGATATGGATCACCGTCGCGAAATTTATAGTGCGATCGCACGGTTTGATTGTCAAACCCAAACCCTAATCGAAGCCGATTTAGGCAAGAATCGCTATCCCTCAGAACCAGTCCATGCACCCGACGCGCTAAATCCAGAACAGGGGTGGGTATTAACCGTTGTTTATGATGGGAATTCTAACCAAAGTGAAGTGTGGATCTATGACAGCGATGCTCTTGATCAAGAACCTGCCTGTCGGCTGCAATTACCGCAGGTCATTCCATTGAGTTTTCATGGCAGGTGGAAATCTGTTGGGTAAAGCTTTCATTAGTCGCTTAAGAACATAAATAACCCGCCTATAAAAAGCGGGTTAGCACGAGGTATTTTCAACTAGCTTTATTTTCAAAATGGTCTACTATCGAGGTTGACAGTCAGGAGGATCAGTTCGATTACAACCAGGGGGCGGACTTTGTTCTGTTGAAGCTAGCACTAACCTTTGCTGATTTACCAGAAAAGAGGAATCAAGTCTTCCTGGTTCAGATAGGGATAGACTAGCGAACAAAACCCAACTATAAATGTGCATTGTAGATGTCATTTGCAGCGCTTATACATTAAGACTGACGTTTTTGCTTCTTTAAGGAGAGTTAAAAATTAATCTCTACAAAAAAAATTCAAATGCGTAAGTCATGTAATACTTGCTTCAGACTGTTCAATGCTTGATCCGCATAAAACTGGAAAAAATAATAAATTCTATAAATTTGACGACTAAGGGAGTCGAGCAGAAGCAACTATAGATAGAGAATAAAATTTATAGATTTCTGATAAATATTTGTTGTAATTATTGTCAGCGTCTCGCCTGAATAATAAGAAGTTGCGTTCTATCATGTCATTGGAACAGATGCTGGGCTACAGGGAGGACTTTCGGCACCATTGTAGAGACGTTGCATGCAACGTCTCTACAGAAATGATGTGTCCTAACCGCTATGGCGGTTGCTATATAAGGCAAAGTGGGCAGGTATGACTATGAAGTGTAATGTTCCGAATAAATGGTATTATACGAAATCCGCTTAAGTAATCCCTTTTATCACTTGGAGACTTTTTTCTTGGAGACGTTTGCCCTCTATCTTTTGCCTTCTGCCTTGTCCTAACCAACAAGGGAATCGTTCATCCGGATTTAGCGATAATATTATAATATTATCCGCACAAAATTATCAGCGTAAACTCGTCTATTAAAATTCAATGGATTACAAAACAGCCCGTAACTTTGTGATTAATCAAACCACAATATCTGACCAAAATCAAGACGCCTTTTTGGTTCGACTCAAGTCGTACAAACCACCGATTCCAGGTCAGATTACCAATATTTTATTAGCCCTAAAGATGATATTTGAGCGTCTGCGAGATGCATCGACTCTAGACCGAGAACTTGTTCATGCCTTATATTTATTGGCTTATGAGAGCCGAGAACAGTTTGAAGCAGGGCGTCGGGCTAGTGTGAATTGGCCCCCCCTGCTCGATGAAGATCTCAAGCGCATTGCTCGTGTTGTGGAGAGTATTTTTTCAGGTATTTGGCAAATGAATGACAAATGACCGGCAGGTAGGAGGGAAAAAGGCTAAGACTCCTTTCCTAATAACTACGGACATGACCAATGACCAATGACTAATGACCAATGACCAATGACCAATGACCAATGACCAATGACTAACGATTTCGCAATTCAACTTCCAGTTTGTCTAAATCTTCGGGCAAGAAAACCGTTATCCGCCCATTAATTGGCTTACCATTCTCAGTTCGAGTCACTTCTAACCAATAGGCAAAGCGATCGCCTAATAAAAGCTCGCCTTGTCGTGCTATTAACATTGGTCGATTTTGTCGCCGAGCTAAATCGATAGTTGCGGGTGTGGGATAGGCGTATACCAGGTTAGCTCTCTGGTAATCTTGATAGATTGCTGGACCATAAATAACGCGCAGTGACTCCGTGAGTCGTTCTGGAGTCACGCCGTTAATCATGTCATAGAAGGAAATTTGCTCACTTTGAATCAGGCGGCGATTCGTGGGAAAGGCGATTTGACCTGGAGGAAGCACCGAGGCTTCAAACTTAAATCGTTGAGCAGCGGTATTCTGCTTAGTCACGACTAAGCCATCTCCAATACCGGGTTCCAAGGTAGGATGAGCCGCAATCCAAGCCGCGACTGTCTCCACGGTTTGACCGGGTAACGCCTGAGCGGGATTGGCTGTCAACCCCAGTACCATGCCCATCCATAGAAATGACCCCAGTTTACTTTTCTTCATCGCCAGCCTCCTTGAGGTGTGCTTTTCCTATAAACAATTATGGCAGTTAGGCTGAACATCTCACCGTTCGCTCATTTGGGTAACTCAGTAAGTAGTCGGACTGGCATAAAACAGCACGCTCCGAAGCCAGTGCAAGTAAATCGCCCTCAAACCCTTACTGTTAAACAGTTAAGCAGTTAAGAGTTCCCATTACTCAACCGTTAACTTTAATGAAAGTCCACAAATCCATCAACGATGGCTCAATGTCAGCATAAGAACGCCCCATATCGGGAAACTTAACCAAGTTCTTGCATTTCTGCTCAAACCCATTCACAAACCGTTCACCAGCCGCTAGACTCCGACTCAAAAAATAATCAGAAATCTCATCTAAATCCTGACTCGCTTCTGGAGAAATAATGTAACGGCTCATCCTTGATTTTCACCCGCTTTTTGAAGCTTCTCCCGCAACCTGGCAATCACCACCTCCCCATCAATTCCTTCTCCTCTATCAAGCTGTGCCATACCAACCGCTACTTTCCCCCGCGTTTCTTTCAGCCATTTTTGATACTGATTATCGCGTTCTTCAAGTAATCGCAACGCCTCAACAATCACCTCATAAGCGCTTCCATACTTGCCACTTTTGAGCCTTTCTTGAATCAACTGCTCCTCTTCTGGTTTAAACGTAATATTCATCCTCTCAAACCCCCTAAAACCATTAATTTTATTGTACTAACTGCTCAAAGATTCAAAATTTGTGCTACATTCTCAGCAATTCTCTCCTCCAACTCCCGCGCTCTGTGATCAAAGCTAACCGAAAAATCCCGCGATCGCACCCAGAAAATTATAGTTGGCGTGGATCATCTGGGCAGCGATACCCCAGATAGATCAGGCGAGATTTTGTGCCAAGCGATCGCACTCCCAGATTTTCTGGCATCCTAGAGATGATTACCTGTCCCCTAGAACAGCTTCATGTCCCTTTACCACTGCACCAAGAAAGAAATCCCACCAGCATCTCACCCCACAGACGTTGATTGGCGTAGAGGTTTGGCAGCATGAAGTCAGATAGCAAATATCAGCCACTCTGGGCATTTCTGCAACAGAGTAATCAAGATGAAGTCATTCTCACCTTTGCAGAAATTGAGGAACTCATGAATGACACCTTACCCGACTCAGCACACAAAAAACGGGCATGGTGGAGCAATCGCAGCAAAGGCGCACTGCAAGCTTCTGCTTGGATGGAAGCTGGATATCGGGTTGAGGATGTGGATTTTGCTCAACAACGGGTGACATTTCGCCAACCTACGGCTAAACCTAAAGTTCAGCCTGTCGGTGACACAGAACTATGGAATAGTGAGTTAATCAAGAGTCTTCGCCGCCAGATGGGTTTAACCCAGGCAGAGTTTGCCCAAAGGCTTGGTGTGAGACAGGCGACAGTTAGCGAGTGGGAAAAGGGTATCCATGCACCGAGTCGTGCTATGTCAAAATATCTGACCATGTTTGCTCAACAAGCAGAGTTCGACGTGGAAGAAGAAAGCTAAAGTTTCTTTTTTAGACTATTGACAACAGAATACGAATTCGTATATATTACCAGATATTCAAACAAAGCTATCTGGTGACAGTCGAGTATGAATAACCACCATGGCAAATTCAAAGCCCTTGTCCTCTCCCCAGATAGCTGTGGTTTCAACCGCCAAGCCATTCACGAGCAATAATCTACCATGCAACCCATACGCCATCGCATCAACCCCAAAACCTTCGTCATCACCCTTCGGCAAATCGCCAAACACCTGAAAATTCCCCAAGAGCGTATCCTCAACTGGGAAAAATGGCATAACGTCCTTTGGGTACATATCAAAGGAATCGGCGGTTACTTTGTCAGCTACCGCCAAATTGAACAGTGGATTGCTGCTTGTCGCACACTTATACGCTATTGTCCCAACCTAAATGCCCTCGATCGCCTCTGGCAATCAATCTGCATTGAAGTCCAACGCTATACACCAGAGGCATTATCCCGACTCTACATAATCCACCAGCAGCGATATGTCTACTTATCCAACCGCTAACAAACCCAAAATCACAAGCCAGCACCAAGTTTGCGACGCTTTCTGCCGACTTGTGACTACCCCGTAAACGGAGACTTTTACTATGTTAAAACCAAACTGTCCCCCTGGTGAACTCACCTACCAGCAAGGCTATCAACAAGCGTTAGAAGATTTCGCGATCGCGAAGCGTGTGCGAAGTACGTATCGCGCCTCTGTTCACCCACCTTTCTACCTACTCTGACGCTGACTTTGATGCTACTTGGATGAACTTCACCGCTTCTAAAAACCTAGACAAACCTACCCACAAGTAATTCTGTCTTGGTATAAGTCCACGGTGTAACTTTTGGTCGATAACCGTTAACGCTTGCGCTTGGCTGATACCCGGCGTTGTTGCTCGATATCAGCCTTAACCAACGGTTCCCAGTTAGAGACACTATAGTAATCGTGTCTACGATTGACTACAGGGCATCGACC
>NZ_JAVJQN010000044.1:0-3117 GCF_040218245.1 Coleofasciculus sp. E1-EBD-02
CAATTGCAACTGTTGAGCTAGCTGACTATTGTTCATGCCCTCGGCAGCCAATAAAACTACCATTACACGTTGCACTATTCCTTGTGGACTCCTGTAGAGACGCACTACCTGTTCGAGTAAATCTCGCTGTTGCTGTGATAATTTAAACCTCAGGGGACGGTGGTCAGGCATTGCTAAGGTTGTGATGAGTGCAATAGTTTGATTAGGTCATCCAGTTTTTTGGCTTCATTGTTCCATTTTACCCTAAGATGAGCTGCTCAAGTATTTCTGCCGCGCTGCACTAGATACTCAAGGCGTACCTCATATTAGAGTTAATCTGAATGACCCGAGTATTGAGCCGGAAACCGAGCGAGGCTATGCTGTCTTTCGGATGGTCGAGGGTGACGTACCTCCCCAGGTTCGTCAGGTCATGGAACAGCAATGTGGGGAAGTTCTTTTTGCTAACTTTACCAGTATGCTGGACGTCAGTCCCTACCACCAGCGTCTAGAGCAAATTGCCAAATTACCTCCAGAAAAACTTGACCAAGAACGGCAGAGGGCAGAGGATAAAAGGCAGAAGGGAAGAGGTATTAATGGGGGGTATCAGCGGCAACTTCCGACGCTGCTTGCCCGGGAAAATTATGAATGGGAAATAGCTCCAGGACAGTTTGAGGAAAAGCCAACACTCAGATTATCCGTCGATTCCAGCAAAACAGCTCAGGTGAAAGCATGGCTTGATCATAATGGAGTGGAGTTTGCCCCAGCCACTGACCCCTTAGATATTGAAGCGGAGGCTCAATTGGGTTATGAGGTAGTCAGGATGGTTGAGGGGAACCTGCCAGAAGCGGTTCAGCAGGGACTAACGGCTAAGTTTGGGGAACCTCTAGATGCCGATTCTCTTAAGGGTTCCTACTATCAGCGCCTCGAACAAATCGAGCAGGGTTTGCCTGAGATAACTGACGCACAGAGGGACAAAGGCGAAGCTTCTATGCAGGGGAATGGGAGAGTAGGGGAGCCAGAGAGAGAGTTTCCGCCCGATTCACTCCTGCATCCAGATACCTCTACCCCTATGTCAGCAAATCCTCTGGCTGACCTCCAACCCATCAACCCAGCCGTTGCTGCTCATACAAAAAAAGACGTGGCAATGGCTGCGGTGGCGACTCAGTTTATTGGCAAGTCGGCGGCGCCACCAGAAGTCCCATCGTCTACTCGTAACTACGAGCGAGCTTGGGGAGAACGGGCAAACACAGGCGTCTATTGCCAAAGCGATATCATTATGGTCAGTGGTTCCGGACCGTGGCGGGGCGTTACCAATCAACAGATTGAAGCCACCTTTACTACTTACTATAAGCCCCTGTTGGAGCAAGCGATCGCGGCGGGTAGTTCCTTTGTTGTCGGTAATGCCAAAGGCACTGACCAGTTGGTACAGAGTTACTTAAAAGAGCGCGGGTACAAGCTGGAATCGACAGCGGATAATTACCTCAAAGGTTCGCCAGAGCGGACTCAAACGATTTCACCAGAGCATTCCTCTGAGTCTGGGAATGGTTCTCAACCTGTACAACTCTCTGGCAAACCCGTGAAAATGGTCTATCCTCTCAAGCTGCATGGGGAAGCCAACCCGTTACCCGTCAGCACGACTATCGATGCCATGCGGGGTT
Organism: Coleofasciculus sp. E1-EBD-02; assembly: GCF_040218245.1. Taxonomy (NCBI): domain Bacteria; kingdom Bacillati; phylum Cyanobacteriota; class Cyanophyceae; order Coleofasciculales; family Coleofasciculaceae; genus Coleofasciculus; species Coleofasciculus sp. E1-EBD-02. The sequence goes on from NZ_JAVJQN010000044.1 coordinate 1,638, forward strand.
ACGGACGCTGTCACACGACTCGCACTTACTCTCCTTATGCCGCCTACGGATTCAAGCAGGGGGATATTGCGCTGGCTGTAGCTGGGGAAAAACAAGTGGCGTTCCGAGTCGGCAAGCAGTACCCCATTACTCAACAGATGATAGCTGACCCCCAGTACCGGGAGCAATGGGCATCCTTTGAGAAGCACAGCGTAAAAGAGTTAGATAGTTTTAAGGGAAAAGAGGGTGTCTGGGGGCTATATATGGAGCCGCTGGGAGATTATGTCGATGGCAAGATTGTCCCCTTTCCCGAGGTGGCAACTCAAACTCAGCCGACACAGCCAAACGCCTCAATCGCCCAAGCCATTCAACAGCAGCGCACGGAATTGGTTGCCGCTGTTGTCGCCAAAACCTTAGATTTAGCTGGCACTCACCACCACAACGGTAGCAAATACACCGCTGAGTGGAACCCCACTCAACAAACTCTGACTTTAACACCTGTTAAGGATACTACTCCGGTAATGGTCGCCAAGCTCTCTCTTGGCAACTGGCAAGCTACTCAAGCCTGTCGGTTACGTCATTGTGATGTTGAGTTCTTTCAATCGATTATTCCTCAAATTCAGCATTTGGAACGACACGCCCAGGGTAAACAGGTCGGTCTAGACTGACGTTTTAATGGTCAAATGTACTGATTAGCAAGTTAATGAGTTGGGTAACACTTAAACGTGATGATAAGTAGTCAGATAAAAGTTAACTTTTGTCTGACTACTGAACTCTGAGTCTCATTATCCACCTGATCGCTAGATCGAACAAGGACACCTTTATTATTTTGAGTGTTTTCTACGGAGTAAACTGTTTTGGTGTGAATATTAATAGATTGCTTTAACGATCTCACCTAAAGACGAATGCTGGAGGTTTCATGAAACAGCTTACTTCGGTCAAAATTTTCTTGACCATCTTTTTGGCTAGCAGTATTTTTCTGTTGGGAGGCAATCTCTGTGCCAATGCCAGTGAGTTAAAGGTGGCTTCATTCAATGTCGAATCAGGGGATGCTGTGCCATCAGTTATTGCTCGTAAACACATCGCACCCTTGGAAGACATTGACATCTGGGGATTCTCTGAAGTTCAGAACGCAAGCTGGCTTCCGGATCTCGAACAGGGGACAGAAGAAGGAGAAAATGCTGATTTTAAAACCATTCTCGGCAGTACAGGCGGAGGCGATCGCTTGGCTATTGCCTACAACAGTAATCTGTTAGAAGAGGTCAAGCATTATGAACTTGATGATATCAATATAGGAGGTCGAGTGAGAGCGCCCCTGGTCGCTCAATTTCGGTTTAAACCGACGGGGGAAGAGTTTCTGCTGAAGGGGTGACAAGCAGCTCAAAAGCTTGGCAGACAAAGCATTTCCCCCCTCAAGTCTCAAAAAGATGGTAGCTTATTGACAGGCTTATTGAGAATGAATAAGTGAATGAGAATGATAATCACCTGGGTGACACTCCAG
>NZ_JAVJQN010000075.1:0-10538 GCF_040218245.1 Coleofasciculus sp. E1-EBD-02
AAAATTAATCACATAGCCTGGAACTAAAGTTCAGGCTAAAAGCTGAAACCCGTTAAAACGGGTTGAAAGCCTTACTCACTGACAGGCTCCCGGTTTTGTGCTGATGCGATCGCTCTCAGATATTAGCCCACAGAGAAATAAGGTATAATCTCGATTAGGCACGACACTATTCAAAATAATCACACGTTCATCGACTCTGGTAGATGTTTGAACCCGTTTTAACGGGTTTAAGCTTTGAGCTGGAAATTTATTTCCTAGCTCACTTCCTAGCTCATCTCCTAGCTCACCGATTTCCTAGCTCACTTCTGTAAAAATAATGTCCTTGTGGCGCACCTACTACCACCTCATTTGGGCAACAGAATCCCGTCAACCTCTGATTACTCCAGAGCGAGAATCTGAATTATACCGTTATATTATTGGCAAGGCTGATGGGATTGGTTGTATTCTCCATGCGATTGGGGGTATGGCGGATCATATTCATCTGGTGGTTTCAATTCCTCCAAAGTTATCCGTTGCCGATTTTGTCAAGACGATTAAAGGGAGTAGTGCGTATCATTTGAATCATCTGCCATCGGCTTCTTCTTTGGCGTTTAGTTGGCAACACGGATATGGGGTGTTTACCTTGGGAGGAAAACAGTTGGAAGAGGCGAAGGCTTATGTACTAAACCAGAAGGCGCACCATTTAAATGGCACGGCAATTCCCGCGTTGGAACGGGATTTTGAGGTGAATAAGTGAGTGATTGCTCCTGGAAATACGTTTCCTTAAAGCCAAGGCGAAAGCCGTTACAACAAGATTTAGCCGGGAAATAAATTTCCGGCTAAAAGCTTAAACCCGTTAAAACGGGTTGGTAGAGGTAATGATTTTGGAGGGTGCGATCGCTCGTTTTATACACCCTATTCATTTGATGACCATTAGGCAAGATATTGGAAATGATGATTGCAGTTTTTACCTAGAAATTTTTGCTAACTCTTCTTTGACCCAATCCTTATTAAATATAGATTGATAAATTAAATTGTGAACTGTTAACTTACCATTACGCTTAACCACCAAACCGGATAAACATAATTCTTTCTGCTCAGGACTATCATCAGCTAAAATTTCTCCTCTTCGTAAAATTTGCTGATAATAGCGAAGTAATGATTTTGCACCAATCTTATTACTTTTGAGTATGCGATCGCGAAGGGTTCTCAGATGTTCAGGATGATCGTTTTCTTCCCAATTTTCAATGATATGCGACCTGACTAAGTTTTTGATGTTCTGTGCTTCACTACCAGCAGGAATAGTATAGGTAATCATTTTGGTAATCTGACAAAGCTTTTGAGTCAAAAAAGGGTGACCGTTTGTCCATTTTATAATTTCTCTGAGGACAGAGCGAGGCTTTTCTACTTTACCTTCTAATCCCCGTGTTAACACCATCGCTTTGTCTAGGCTAAAGCCACGTAATTCAATCGCTTGACCAATATTAAAAGGCGTTTTTGTCTTATCTTGAATCAAATCAGAGGGCGTGGCTACACCCAACAGCGCAAACGTCAAACGCTTGTACTCTGGATTCTGGTCACGTCTGTTATAGCAGGATTGGATTAGGGCAAAAAAATCATCAGTCGGAAAACTTAATATCAGTGTAACATCAATTTCATCGATAAAAATAACAATTGGTTGAGGAATAATAGCTAACAATACTTCCTCAATAAACTTACCTAAGCGTTGTACAGGCGATAAAGATTCATGCTCTTGCCACCACGTTCTTTTGTTAATTTTACCCGATAGTTCAAACTCCCTGACTAAATAGTCAAATATGCCCCGATACCAACCTGCTGGAGTGACAACCGTACTGCCAATTAATGACAGATCAATTGCGGCACATCTTATCCCTTCTTTTTCCAATTTTTGCATGGTTTGCACTCGTAAGCTAGATGTACCCATTTGTCGGGAATTGCAGACGTAACAAAATATCCCTGCTTTCAACGCCTGATAAAGATCGTCGTCTGCTTGACGCATGACATAACTGGGAGCATCTGGAGGTAAACTTCCGCCAACCTGGTAATATGAGTGAGGTTGTTTGGTAGAGGTTGGAACTAATGATGGTATCGGTAATTGTATCCCAATAATCTCCTCCTGACTACTATCTTCAAGCACTTTGTCAAATTGAGCTTTTGCACTGGCTATGTCGTCAAGAATAAAACTTTTCATTGCCTGACTGTAAAGCAGTAAGGGTTTAAATCCAAATTCCTCTAACGGTTCTGCATAGGTTTCTACTAATGAAGTTAGGCGTAATACCTCTGCCATATCTCTTTTCTCTCTTTTCACACATTCACTGAGAACCTCTGCCAATTTTCGCCCTGCTTCAGCAGGTTGCGTATACGCCAACGCCGTCCACTCCTGCGCCTCTCGTAAATCCTGCGTAGCCGGATCATCTTCAGTAAGCTGCTGCGCTACATAATCAATCAAAAATGCCCCCAATTCCTCCAATCTTTGTTTCCCAAACTGTTCCTGCAATTCCCTGAGCAAGAGATTGCGAACCGGAATATCCATCTCATACATTTCATAGCCAACCTGCCGACATAAACGCGACAGCAATAACCGCGCTACCGCCGCCCAAGGTGTTTCCGGGATGAAGGTTGCCCAAATTTGATAGAGCAAGTCAGGGGTGAGAACTAGAGGAAAGGCGGCGTGACAAGCTAGATTTAGATGGGCTTCCCCAAATTGTTTGGCAAACCCCACAATCCGCTCAATAGCGATTCGCTTTTCTCGTTCTTGGTTCGTTGTTGCCATGATTTTGATTGGGGATTGGGATTGGGAATTGAGGCAGACACAATACTAAATAATAGTATAAGCTAGCTTTAGTAAGCTATGATAACTTTGAGTAATGGTTCGTTACGCTTCGCTCTCCTCACGATGGCGGACTGATACAGTTAAAATGGTGGAATAGATTTGATGGTTTTTTGGGCGCACGGAGCGTGCGCCCCTACGGTTTCTGGACTTAATTCTCATCCGTCAAGTTAGGTGTGCCATGCCATTATAAAGTTGACATGCATCCTAATAATTCAACCCGTTTTAACGGGTTTTAGCTTTAAGCCGGAAATTGATTTCCCGGCTTGATTTAGGTTTAGCGGATTTGAACGGGAGGTTTCCAAAATTTATTTCCCGGCTTGATTTACCCATCATCTATACATTTTATCCCCAACCCCGTATCGCCCCCGCAATACGCTAATCGCCGCATTCATCCCCTGACGACTCATCTCAAACATTGGCACAAAACGGGCAATTTCCGCCGCCGTTGTATACAACCAACTCTCATTCGGCATCGGGTTTAACCAAGCTGTATAACGCACCGATTGCTTTAACTGTTCCATCCAGTCTTGAGTCTGCTTCACCCGTTCAGCATCAAAATTCCCTCGTGCTGCACCCGCATCGCTGACAATCAAGACTACCGCCCGTTCCCCCACTTCTGCTAATACCTCATCCATTAATTGAGCATTCACTAAGGCGGGATGACGATATAAATACTCATCAACATAATCATGAAAATAAAATACACGAGTTTGTCGCAACCGCCCCCCTCGTTGGGCTGTTTCAACTAACTGTCGCGACAACCGATGAAACGGCACCATTGAACCTTCCTGATCAATCATTAACACCAAATCTGTGCGATTAATCCGACGCGGAATTAACACTGGTGTCAGTAAAATTCCTTGACGCCCCATCGTTTCCACTGTCGCCTCAATATCCAATTCTACGGGTATTCCTTCCCGTATCGGGCGACGCAAATAACGCCAGCTTTGCTTCATTTGTCGCTTAGTAACGGGGAAATATTCAGTTAGCAACATATAGCGGGGGCGTTTGAATTCTTGATCCGGTTTATGGCGACGCACCGCCTGAACCACCTGCACCGGTTCATCCATTTCCAGGGTTTGACTGGGAGATTCCTCTAACTCCTGATTTGGTTGATCGGGTTGAGATGGCGGGGATGGAGAAACAGAAGCCTGGGATGCGCGATCGCTCTCTTCCCGTGAATTGGTTTGCAAACCCCCCCACATCTGCTCAAACAGCCGTCGAATCAGGTGACATTCCGCCTCCGATGTCGCCCACACCAGACAGCACAACTGTTCCAACTCCAGCCGACTCCCCACACCCAAACCAGCTTGGAGCGATCGCACCACCACCAAATACTCATCCACGCCCAACGGTAAACCATGGCGCTGGCGCAGGCTGTTAAAAATGTCTATCAATGGCAGTTCATCATAATTCATAACGCCAATTTAAATCCGATTAAAACTCTATTAAATTTATTCTTTCATCTTAAAATTGATGCGTCTAAATAATTAGCTTTCTCAACGTAACCCGTTTTAACGGGTTTTAGCTTTGAGCCGGAAATTGATTTCCCGGCTCTCTATTTATTAAATTTTATATTACTTCAAATACCGCAAATGATCCTCCCACTTCTTCAACAACACCTCAGGAAACAGCAAATCCCCCTCAAGCAGTTTCAACACCTCATCCTGGGGAAACTGCTGCAACACGGCCACCCAATCCAATAACTCACTCGTACTCACCTTTTTACCCGACTTCCCCTTCACCATCTTCTCTCGCAACTCAGCAAATCGCTCTACCGCCGCCTCAACTAACGCTGGCGTCAATGCCGGAAAATGAGCGTTAATAATCTCAACTAACAGGTTTGACCCCGGAAACTCAATATAATGAAACAGACAACGACGCAAAAAAGCATCTGGTAAATCTTTTTCATCATTGCTGGTAATAAACACAATCGGCGGATAAACTGCCTTAACCTTTTCCCCCGTTTCCTCAATAACAAATGTCTGCTCGTCAAGTTCCCGCAACAAATCGTTAGGGAAATCGATATCCGCTTTATCAATTTCATCAATTAGCACCACGGTGCGCTGATTATTTTTAAACGCCCGTCCTAATGCCCCCATGGACACTCTACTCTCTGCTTAATAGGGAAGACAAGGGAGACAAGTAATACCGAGTTGCGCTCAAACGTAGTAGATAGGAAGAGCAGGGGGATCTAAAAAGGGGGAGTGTCGCTTAGTCTAATAAGCTGTCATGCATTTGAATTGGATATTAGTAGCGAGCAAGATGCTCGCACTACAAGGAGTTCGTCATTATTGACATTAAGAGCCTTAAATGAACGATGCTTTTATTCCAAGAATCCATCGAGTCCTTCCGCCATTAACTGGAGTTGTGAAGCCTTCAACTCCACTAACTCTGTTTCCTTCGCTTGAAGTTCTTGCTCTAAAACAGACATTTGTTGCGCTGTTATCGCCGCCTGATGAGCCGACTGTCGCCAACCCCTAACCGCAACATATCCCACAGACGTTCCTAAACTGAGCAAGGTTGCCAAACCCAGGTAAGGAGCGGCTATATCTTTAACTTTACCGGAAAATATCGGTTCATTCTCCGAGGAAATTTGTATCGGCGAAGACCCCACAAATAGAAGGGGAGAAGTCAAAATTAAGAATGTAGAACCCAAAATCATAACCGGGGTCAGGAAAAACTTTTTCACGATTGAAGGGGGAGTCATAATTCACCAGGTTTGAAAATAGCACTTCAATGAAATTGTCCGAATCGTTTGCTAGTTAACAAACGCATTTCCCTTGGGCATCACATGATTTTTCCGTAACTACATCCTCTGACAAAGCGTTACTAAATTATGTTCCATGAGGCTCTTAATCGAGTGTCGTTTCCTGAAAGTTAAACCTTGAAAATGCTTGCATCGTCAGCGTTTCAGCAATGCGTAAATAGTTACTTTATTTGGGCGGCGCTGTAATCAGATAATTGAGGATTTATCCTCTTTTGACGGAATACAAGTTTCTGATAGGGTGGGAATTCTGAGAGTGAAAACTAAACAGCACTCTATTGATTTTTGTAGAGAAAAATCAGCGATCGCTGAAAGCGCAATGATTAGGTATTGTCATGAAACTTAAATGGAATGCCACTGACTTAAGCTGGGTTCGTAGTAGGCACTTTAGTGCCAGAAGCGCTAAAGCGCTTACTACAAACTCTAAAGTCAGTGGCATTCGACTTAAGGTTGGTGGGCAATGCCCACCCTACGGTATATCAAAGGTTTCGGTGATTCCCTAATGCTTATTTCAGTGCCATTCAACTTAAATGGGCGATACTGGACTCGAACCAGTGACCCCTTCCGTGTGAAGGAAGTGCGCTACCACTGTGCTAATCGCCCCTAGCCCACTAAATTAACATAGCGCCGTCTTAAACTACAACTCACACTATTAAATAGGGGCTGCTGAATAAGTCTTGTGGTGGGGAGAGGGAATAGGGAATAGGCTTTCTTGCAATGGTTTCAACACTCTGTAGAGGGAAGATTCTGTGTTCGCGAAGGCTTGCAATCCAAGAATTTTGAGCGTCTAGGTGTAAAAACCTTGCACTTGTTGGGTGGAAAAATGGCTGAAAACCATTGTATAGTATAGCTTTCAGATTAATGCAGCAAGCCCTAAATATCTTGTGGATATTCCTTCCACAATGAAGTGGTGTGATGTAGACTCCGGTGATTGCCATTTCCCAAAATCAGGTGATCTACTAAAGGTGTTTCGATTAGCAGTGCCCCCTGCAAAAGCTGTTTAGTCAAATAAATGTCCTTCTCAGAAGGTTCAACACTACCCGTTGGATGACTATGCCCTACAATAAACCGCGTCGCCCCATGGCGCAAGACGGCTTGTAAAATCTCGCGAGGACAGGCTAATGTCTCTGTTGCTGTACCAACGGAGATGAGTTTAATCCCCAATAAGTGATTTTTCACATCCAACAGCAATACAGCAAAACGTTCTTGAGTTTGCCACATTAACTCATGACTGAAAGCTGCCGCCGCCGCCATGGGATTGTCAATTATCGTACCTTCTGTGGGGCGAGACTGAAAGGCGCGTTTTCCCAGTTCAATGGCGGCTAGCATGGTGGTGGCTTTGGCAGGTCCGACGCCATGGATACGCATTAACTCTTGGGGTGATATATCTCGCAATACCGCCATAGGATCGCGTTCATCTTGACTTAATTGCTGCAAAATATATTGTCCCAAACCTACTGCTGAAAGTTTACCTTTCCCCTGACCTGTGGCAAGCAAAATAGCAATCAGTTCCGCTGTCGCCAAATTTTTGGCACCGATCGCCATTAATCGTTCGCGTGGACGTTCGCTAACAGGAATATCGGTAATTCTAAGGCTATAGGTCATAACGCTACCCTATCACTGCGGGACAAGCCGATCATTATCAGGTTTGGTTGAATACTTACACGTTGGTACTGCCGAAGGCAAATGACTCCAAGGTAAGAACTAAGGTGGCACGGTAAAAGTCAAGAATCACTGTCTAGAGGGACATGATATCATGGCTGAGATATTATTGCTATAATAATAGAATTTTGGACTCAGATTTGTAAAGTTAGGTGATTGGGGAAGAGGGAATGTGGCGTCTGACCCACTATTAACTGTAGTCTTTTCACCGTTAACTGTGGTGACAGCAAGGGACACCCTAACGGTGATGGAGATGATTCAGGAGTTCTATATCAACATATTGGTTATCTCCAGCATCTCCGGCGAGAACGGTAAAGGGTTGATCAGGTTCTCCGAGATGATTTAATACGAGTACTGCCTGAGTAAAATCTTGGTCTTTTGTATAATTGTTGACTGTAATGAGTGTCATGATACCTGCTTGTGTAGCCGCCATTAAACCCTGATCAGAATCTTCGATCGCCAAACAATCGTGGGGTGGTAAATCCATTTGCCGCAGTACATGGTTGTAAATATCGGGGGCGGGTTTTTTGGCGGGGACGATATCACCCGCCGCAATCAGGTCAAACCACGCCGGACTCTCATCCCCTAGGGTATGCTGCAAAAGGGCAGTTACATTAGTAGGGGCGGTAGTGGTGGCGATCGCTAACCGTATCCCTTGCGATCGCGCCGCTTTAATCAATCGTTGCACACCAGGACGTAGGGGGATAGAACCCGTGGCGATAAGTTGCTGATAATGGTGAGTTTTCGCCCGATGCAGATTGGCAATGAACTCGTCGAAATTGCCAGAAGGTTGGAAATCGGGGTGGTATTGCTTCAAATAATAGCGGATACGTTCCTTACCGCCAGCAACCGCTAATAGTTCACCATAGAGGGAAACAGACCAATCCCAATCGAATCCAGCTTCGGCAAAGGCGCGGTTAAAGGCGACGCGGTGTCCGTCTTGTTCTGTATTTGCTAATGTCCCATCAACGTCAAAGATTAATGCTCGAAGTTTGGTCATTGGTCATTGGTGATTGGTCTTATGTCAGCAACTATACCGACAGAAGATGTAAACACGCAAGCGGCTTTTGGCAGCGAACAAAACCTTTCTTTGTCAAAAGACTCGGACAAACAAGGTGAAATCCCCCGACTTTTAAGCGGGGGATTAGCTTATCCAATCAAGGGATTATTAGGCGTTTTTCGTAATTTGATGATTAATTAATCGTATTTTAATCGGCACAGTTCTTAGATTATCAAGAAACCTCTTGAAGCTTATCTACCCTAAGAAAGAAGGCTTATGTGCTATTTACATTACTTAAATAAATGAGAGATTATTTTCCTCTGTTAAGGTGAAAGGATGGTTTGCACTCTCGGATGCACGCCTCCCTTATGAGTGGAGTCGTGCGGGCATCTGGTGGGCAACCTACCTAGGTGTTGTGCGCTGATCTACTGGACTGAAACAGCTAAAATGGTGGCATAGATTTTACGATTAAATCGGGCGCACGTCGGTGCGCCCCTACAGTTTCTGGGCGTAAGCGTCATCCATCTTACTTAGGTGTGCCACACCACTACCCATATCTTGCCCGCTAACCTACCTATGTCTCATGCGCTAACCTACCCATGTCTTGAACGCTTGCCTACCCTCGCCGCCTGAATGTTACCGGATAAACCCCAATCAGATTTAAGATGGACAAGAATTAAGGTCAATCAGGCAATTTGAGATGATTCTTCGGCAACTGATAGCATTCCTAGTCGCGATCGCTCTATTCGTTCATCCTCTATCTGCTCAAGCGGCTGACTATCCACCTCCCTTATCCTACAGTCACGCCCAACTCACAGGCAAAGACTTTTCCGGTCAAAATTTACAGACGGCTGAATTTGCTAATGCCAATTTACAGTTAAGTAATTTTGCTTATGCTGACTTGCGAGGTGCTATTTTTAGTGGTTCGGTGATGACTCATGCCAATTTGCATGGTGCGGATTTAAGCTATGGCATGTTAGATCAGGCAGATTTGACGGGTGCAGATTTAAGTGATGTGATTTTAGTCGAAACCCTCTTACTTGGATCAGTATTTGATAATACATTAATTACGGGGGCTGACTTCACTGATGCTCTCTTAGATGGCGCACAACTGAAACATTTATGTCAGCAGGCGTCAGGGATTAATCCTAAAACTGGCGTAGCCACAAGCGATTCTCTTGGTTGTTCTTAATGTTTGATTTACGGGGACGGATGATGAGGGAATTGAGGAATTTTTTTAGGAGATTAAAGGCATTAAAGGCATTCAATAAGCTGGATGTTTTGTTGTGTCAATCGCTCAACTTGTCGCCGTTCCCGTTCCTCAGGAGTCAAAACCCAGTCACCATCTGTATCATACCAGCGCAACCAGACGCGATCGCTCTCCCGATAAAATCCTTGCCAAAGTCCTAACTGAATCAAAGCAGACGTAACACTGTACCTGAGAAAGAAGCATAGGGTCGGAATTCAGACTAAAGTAGTATACAAATCGTTATAAATACCTGCTCTGAGGAGAAAAATTCATGCCAGCCCGCTCTTTTACTTCCACATTGAGGAAACTAACCGCCTGCTTAGGTCTAGCCAGTCTCGGTACCGCGATCGCATTACCCGCCAACAGCGTCACCGACTCTCCTCGCCTCTTAAAGGCAGAACCCGGACTCCACCTGATTGCTCAACGAGGCGTAAACAATATAGCTGATGAACTCGAAACCGCCAACGACGCTTTCTCCACCCTAACGGCTGCGATCAAAGCCGCCGGACTCACTTCAGCACTGGCGGGGAGGAGACCGATTACCATTTTTGCCCCCACCGATGAAGCCTTTGCTGCTTTACCAGAGGGAACTGTGGCAACGTTGCTTCAACCCCAAAACCGATCGCGATTAACTGAAATCCTTACCTATCACGTTGTCCCCGGTAACATTAACACCTTTGGCTTAACTCCCGGTTCGACCTTGCGGTTAACCACCCTCGCGGGTAAACCCGTAACCATACGAGTCAGCGATGCTAGCGAAGTTTCGGTCAATGGTATACCCGTCGTGATGGCAGATATTCCTGCCTCTAACGGCATGATTCACGGGCTTAACGGGGTTCTATTACCCTAATGGAGATCCGCTGTAGGGGCTTGGTTACCCATCCGCGTCAACTTAAGGTGAATCCCCACACTGCTAATGTAGTATGGTTTTGTAGTATAGGCTCAGTTTAAGATTAGCATTATTTTAGGAGATAGCGCTACTTGAGGATACCTGTGCTACATTTGGTCATAGTAAACCATTGAGTAG
>NZ_JAVJQN010000030.1:0-31017 GCF_040218245.1 Coleofasciculus sp. E1-EBD-02
CCGCAGGGCTTGCGGGGCTAGTCTGTGGAGCGAACATAAGACCTAAGAATCTTCGGGTTTAAGGGCGGTTGCAATGAAGCAGAAACCTAAATCGTGAGGTTTAGGAATCCCGCGCTTTTAGCGCTGGGAGGATGTCAAGAAACTTATAGATCTCTTAGCCCACCGTCTCCCGGTGGGTTAATGCTTTGTTGGGGGACAAGTGTATCAAAATGGCGAGACTTGTCAGAGTATAGTGGGAAGAACATTACGTTTTGGGAACCCATCTCGGAACGCCGCCGATGTATCACTTGCTCAAACAGCTCTGGCTAGCCATTACCAACCCCCAAGGCGATAACCACCCGCGATCGCCTGACTCCTCGCTGCACGCTCCGATTCCCCTGTCATTCTACCCTGAGACTCACTCCCAATCTGACCACTCAGAAGAGATCCAGGAACTAAAACGCATCAATCAGCAACTGCGGCGCGAGATAGCAGAACGCGAACAGAGGGAGCAGGTATGGCAAGAGCGAGCGGCTTATTATCGAAACATTGTCGAAAATGCCAATAGCCTGATTTTACGCATCGATACTCAAGGTACAATCACCTTTTTAAACGAATTTGCCCAACAGTTTTTGGGTTACCCGGAAGCAGAAATCCTGGGACATTCTGCGGCGGAGACGATTATCCCAGAAACCGAGACATCGGGACGGAACTTGACTACCCTGATCCAAGACATCATTCAACACCCCGATCAATACCGCTACCACGAAAACGAAAATATCCGGCGGGATGGTAGTCGCGTCTGGGTAGGGTGGACGAATAAAGCGCTCATCGATGGATCGGGACAAGTAACAGGTATTCTCTGTATTGGTCACGATATCACCGAGCGTCATTTAGCTCAAAACGCTCTGCGCTTGATGAATGAACAATTGGAACAGCGAGTTGTTGAACGCACAGCGGCGTTAACGGTAACCAATGAGCAATTGCGCCAGGAAATTACTGAACGCCAAAGGGCGCAGGAAACGGAACAGCAGTTAATCGCGTCACTGCAAGCGGCGAAAGACCAGTTACAAGCGATTTTAGATGCTGTACCTGGATGTGTGTCCTGGATGGGGACAGATTTAAAGTACCAAGGCGTTAACAGTTACCTAGCCAAAACATTCGGATTATCCGCCGCAGCATTTGTGGGGAAGGAACTGGGGTTTATGAATTCCACCCCCGGATTTAAGGACTTTATTGCCCAGTTTTTTGCTAGTCCCCTCCAGGAAGCCAAGCGAGAAATTGAAACCTTGATTGGTGATAACTGTCGGTATTATTTATTGGTTGCCCAGAAATACCAACAGGGTCAAGCAGCTGTCTGTGTCAGCGTGGATATTACTGAACTCAAGCGCACGGAAGAGGCGTTACGGTTGAGCGAGGAAAAGTTTGCTAAAGCCTTTCGCTGTTGTCCAAATTCGATCACGATTAGCACGTTAGCAGATGGACGGTATATCGAGGTCAACGAAACTTTTATGCGGTATTCTGGGTATGAACGCCAAGAGGCAGTTGGTTGCACCGCTGAGGAATTAAATATCTGGGTGCATCCTGAGGATCGCGATCGCATGGTTCATAGTCTACAGCACAACGGTGCGATTACGAACCAAGAATATGAGTTTCGCACGAAATCGGGCGAGATTTTAATCGGGTTACTGTCCGCTGAAATTATCCGCTTAAAAGGTGAACCCTGCTTACTAGCCCTCACCCTTGATATTACCCAGCGCAAATTGGCTGAACAGCGACTTAAAGAGAGTGAAGTTCAATATCGGGCAATTTTTGAAGCCACGACGGATGGCTTAATTATTAGCGATTTAGACGGACAACTCGTGGAGGCAAATCCAGCCGCGTGTCAAATGCATGGCTATTCCTATTCAGAGTTTATCCATCTTGATCCCGAACGTTTTATTCATCCGGACTCTCATTCAATATTTTACGAGTATCTTACTGCTGTCAGACAGGGAGTTCCCTTTCAGCGGGAAGCGGTAGATTTGCGTTCCGATGGTACGCCGTTTCCCATTGAGGTACGGGGAACCGGGTTTATGTACAAAGGACAACCCCATCTTTTAGCTGTGGTGCGGGATATTACCCAGCAAAAGCAAGCCGAAGCCCGGTTACGAGAAGCGGCGGAACGCGATCGTTTGTTGGGAGAAATTGCGGCTCGAATTCGCCGATCGCTGGATCTGAATGAAATTCTGAATACGACTGTAGCAGAAGTGCGCCAGTTCCTGCAAGCGGATCGGGTTCTGATTAGTTATATGGATGGGGCAATGCATGGCAAAGTTGTGGCAGAATCCGTGGCGGATAATTTTCCCTCCTGTTGGGATTTAGCCGTAGAAAATGATGAGTATATTCAGGAGTTAATTTCTTTATTTGAACATACTGATGTGCAAGTTATTAACGATACCGCTCTTTGGGAAACGCCCCCGGAACGCGCCGAATATTTGGATCAATTTCAAGTGAGAGCCGCGTTAGCTGTGGCGATTGTCGTGGATGAGCAAATGTATGGCTTATTAGTGGCGCATCAATGCACAAGTCCGCGTCAGTGGCAACCCTTGGAAGTGGATTTACTACGCCGTCTAGCGACACAAGTAGCCATTGCGATTAAGCAGGGACGATTATATCAACAGCTTAGCGAACTGAATACGAACTTAGAGTGTCAAGTCGAAGAAAGAACGGCACAATTACAGCAAAAAATGCAGGAACTGCAAGAACTAAATCAACTCAAGGATGTGTTCTTACATGCGGTATCTCATGATTTACGTACACCCGTGATGGGGATGTTAATGGTGCTGAAGAATTTACTCAATAGTTATGCGTTTACTGAGAACCAAGAACCCAGACAAAATGACCAAGGACAACAGACCATTCCAGTCTCGCGTTCTATTGTAGAGCGGATGATTCAAAGTAGCGATCGCCAGCTTAATTTAATTAACTCGTTATTGGAAATTCACGCGGCTGAATCTTATGGGATTCCCTGTGAGTGCGAACCCTTACAATTGAGTCAACTCATTCAAGAGATTTTGACAGAGTTGCAACCGTTATTGGTGAAAAATCAAGTAACGTTGACCAATCAAGTTCCCGATGATTTACCCTTAGTGAGTGCTGACGCCAAGCAATTGTGGCGAGTATTTGAGAATATAATCACTAATGCGATGAAACATAACCCGCCCGGAATTCATCTAACCCTGAGTGCGACGGTGGTGGAGGATACTGTTGAAGAAGAGAAAGTGCGCTGTGCGATCGCGGATAATGGGGTAGGGATGGAACAACAGCAGTGCGATCGCCTTTTTGATCTCTACTATCGCGGCGCTTCTTCTCGCAGTTTAAGTGGTATTGGTTTAGGATTGTATCTGTGTCGGCAAATTATTAAAGCACACGGCGGCGAAATTGGCGTGATTAGTTCTCCAGGAGAGGGAACAACTTTTTGGTTTACTTTACTCACATCTTCTACCAGCCAAAGCTAAGTAAGTTTCAACGATGCACTCGTACCCGTTTAGAAGGATTTTGCTTCTGCACCCAGATTAAAAACTTCTGCATTTGAGGTTCATTTTTTAGCTTTTCCAAAGAATTGAGTTCTTGAGATAAGTGAGTGTTGTCAAACAGAGAATGGATCTGTCGATGACAAGCAGAACAAATCATGGCGGTGGGAATTGTCTCGACTTTTTTCTTCTTTGCTTTCTGTCGAGGAATTAGGTGATGAATCGTTAAACGCTCAACATCTCGTTCACATAATTGACAAATCATCGTTAGTCGTAAACTATTACAGACATTAAAGGGAAAGCTTTACAAGTGCATCTTTGACGGCTGACGGCAATTGTCGTAGAATCTTGCCTTTCTCCCGGTCAACAGCAACTAACGTCACCCGACCGGTTACATAGAGTTCTTTACTATCAGGCGATTGAACCTGGTAATCCCAATAGATGCGAACTCCGTCCATATCCGTCATCCGGGTTTTGACAATCGCCGTTTGACCCATACGAAGCTGACGGTGATAGCGTATTGAGAGTTCAACTACAGGTAACTCACATCCCATCGCCACTAAGTCAGCATACTCGATGCCGATAGATCGTAAGCATTCTACCCGTGCTTCTTCCATCCAGGTTAAGTAATTACCATGCCAAACCACACCTGCATAATCACTGTGGTGAGGATGTGCCCGCACCGGGTATTCAAACCAGTGTTCGGTGGTGGCGGTTAACGAATGACTTTGGATGGCGCTGGTGGGTGGAAGTTGAGCTGAAGATTGGGACTGGTCAGACATATTATTAAACTAAGCGAGAACGTAACTGTTTCACTACCTAGATAACACAGGAGTAACCGTAAACTGCAAGCGGGAATAACCGACACATTTAAATACAAAGTTCAATATAAGAGTTTAATATAGTCGATTAACCCAAGCGCTTGAGTTATACAGCGCTTTGCGCTGTAATAAAGTACAGTAAATAAAAGTCCCCCTTTTTAAGGGGGATTTAGGGGGATCGACAATGTACCGCATAGCAGAGCAAACTGCTGTATACAGCAGATTTGGTGGTTGATGAGGTACAGTCTCTAAGCAAGATCCCCGACTTCTTGAAGAAGTCGGGGATCTGTCTGTGTACCTCACTGACTTGAAAAGCGCTATATCCACCAACCTAAGAGCTTAGGTTTTGTCAAGCGACCAATAGCAGGATCGCAGTAAGCTAGAAGAAAATTGGGACATGATTTAGGCAAAAAATAATGCACAATCCATTCCCAGGAATGAACCCCTACTTGGAGTTGCCATACCTGTGGCATCAAGTCCATAATCGACTTATTGTGGCGATCGCAGATTCCATTACCCCTCAAATCGTTCCTAAATATCGGGTAGCGATTGAGGAACGCATCTATACCAGCATCGATGACTCGTTACTCGTAGGAATTGCAGATGTGGCGGTTTCTCGTCGAGACTCCACTCGTACTGGCGCAACGGTAACGGCTACCCGGTTAGCTGAACCCACTCCGGTCAAAGTCCCTGTACCGGAACAGGTTACTGAACGATTTTTAGAGGTTAGATCAACCCAAACGGGTGCTGTTGTCTCTGTAATAGAAATACTTTCTCCCAAAAATAAATCTGCCAAGGATGGTCGAGAGGCGTATCAAAATAAACGCCAGAAAATTTTAGCATCAACAACCAGTTTCGTTGAAATTGATCTGCTCAGAGTTGGCAAACCAATGCCGATTATTGGCGATACTCAGACAGGTTACCGTATCCTGGTTAGTCGGGGATATTGCCGACCGGATGCCGATTTATATACCTTTGGTTTAAAAGAACCGATTCCAGCGTTTCCTGTCCCCTTACGTCCAGATGATCCTGAACCCATAGTAGACCTACAACAGTTACTTAACGATATCTATGAGCGTGCTAGATTTGACCTAGCGATTAATTACTCGCAACCCGTCAAACCCGCCCTTGCACCTGAAGACGCTATCTGGGTTACCGAAATTCTGGAAAGCGCGATCGCAGATGAAGGTTAGGTCATACCCTTACTGGCGGATAGAAGCACAAATTCTTCCAGTCACCGACAAAGCAAACTCGATTTGTGGTCATTTGTCATTGGTCATTTGTCATTTGTCATTTGTCATTTGGCTCAAATCTAAACGACAAGAGGGCGGATTTTGTTGATTAGTTATCGGTATACCCGCCAATTAAACGGCTAAACCCGCCCCTACAATACGATATAACTTCTGCCTCCTGCCTTCAAAAAGCCTTGTTTCTACTTCGCTTCCATCCAATTTTCCCCTTCACTCACATCTACCAGCAACGGTACAGTCAACTCAACCGCTGACTCCATCGTCTCTGGTATTTTTGCTTGCAATTCTTCCCATTCATCCGGTGGAACTTCAAAGATTAATTCATCATGAACTTGTAACAGTAATCGCGCCTGGTAATTCTGTAACACCTCATGCATTTTTACCATCGCAATTTTGATAATATCAGCACTAGATCCTTGAATCGGAGCATTCGCGGCGGCTCTGAGTAACCCAGCGTCATATTGACCGATTCCTTTGAATTCATCAAGATTAATCTTTTGAGGATTTTTTCCTTTAGCATCACGTAGTCGGTTGCTATTAAATTCAAAGTAACGGCGACGTCCTAAAATAGTTTCCACATAACCGTTTGTGATCGCGTTTCGTTTCATCTGTTCTAAATACCCGAAAACTCTGGCATAGCGCTGCTTCAATCGGTCAATAAATTCCTTCCCTTCTGTGGCTGACACCCCGGCTTCTCTGGCAAATCGTTGGGGTCCCATACCGTAGATCACACCAAAGTTAATTGTTTTTCCCAATCGCCGTTCGTCTGGCGTTACGGTTTCTTTTTCAAACAATAATTTAGCCGTTACTGCGTGAACATCCTGATTATTTCGGTATGTTTCCACCAGTACGGGTTCTTGACTCAGATGTGCCAAAATCCGTAACTCAATTTGGGAATAGTCTGCCGATACTAATAACCAACCGGGTTCAGGTAAAAATGCTTTGCGAATTTGACGACTAAATGCTGTCCGAATCGGAATATTCTGTAAATTAGGATTCGATGAGGATAAACGTCCTGTGCTGGTTATCGTTTGATTAAAATCAGTATGTATGCGTTGGGTATCCTTATGAACCAGTTTCGGCAAAGCATCAACATAAGTGGATTTTAACTTAGAGAGGGTGCGGTGTTCTAGAATGGTATCAATAACTGGATGATCCCCTTGTAGCTTTTCCAATGTGGCATGATCCGTTGAGTACCCTGTTTTCATTTTGCGCGACTTGCGGCGGTCGAGATTCAGTTTTTCAAACAGTAATTCACTTAACTGTTTTGGAGATCCTAAATTAAATTCTTCTCCGGCTTGCTTGTAAGCGTTCTGTTCAATGTCTGCGAGTTTCTTTTCTAGAGATTCCGAGAGTTCTTTGAGATAAGCCGTATCAATGCGAATTCCCTGATATTCCATCTGGGCTAACACAGGTTCTAGCGGTTGCTCAACCTCAAGCAACAGCTTCTCTAAAGCTGGAATTGCTTTCAGTTCTTCCCTGAGTTTAGGAACCAGTTGAAACGTGGCATAGACTTGCATCCCGCAGTATTTTGCCACTGTGTTGCTACTCAATGCAGCAATGGTTTTTCCTTTGGGAATCTTTAAATCTTTGTAGCTTTTTAGCTGAATTTGGGGGAAGTAGCGCTCCGTTAAGCTATTGAGATTATGACTATTATCTGGATTGAGGACATAACTGGCTAGCATCGTATCCATGACTACTCCTGCCAGTTCAATCTCCTGAGTCCGTAAAACCAGACGGTCAAACTTTACATTTTGTAGCGCTTTGGGATAGCGATCGCGCTCTAAAATAGGACGCAGTGCTTCTAGAACGGTCTGTTGGTCTAAATTCTGACCCTGGTTATGGGCGATAGGAATATAGGCAGTATCTGTTGCTTCAAGCCCCCAACAGCAACCAATACCCACCAGTTCGGCGTTCCGTGGCTTCAAATCACTGGTTTCTGTATCCCAAGCCACTGGAGTTTCTATGTTCGTGCAGTTTTCCAGAATATCGACCAGTTGGTCTAATTTATCTTTTGTATCAATAATTCTAGGTTGAATTGGACAACTGGCTGCCGCTTGTTTCTGATAGTCTTCTGTTTCATCGGCTGTCCAGAAAGACAGATCAGGACTACTGTCTTCAACCGAGGGTTCTGATTCTGTCCCTGTATCTTCCACCACGTTTCCACCAAAACGCTGATGAATTTCGTCAATTTTCTTTAAGAAAAACTCGAATTCCAGTTTTTGTAAGAAAGGCTTAAGTACAGAGGTATCAAACCCCTCTAACTTGCCCGCATTTAATTCCACATCCACAGGTGCATCAAATGCCAATTGCGCTAAGTACTTAGAATGTTCAGCGTCTTGCTTTCCGGTTTCCAGTTTCGTTTTTACCGCACCTTTAATCTGATCGAGAGATGCATAAATGCCTTCTAGGGAACCAAAATCATTCAGTAACTTAACCGCCGTTTTTTCGCCAATTCCCCTCACGCCGGGAATATTATCGGATTTATCGCCACAAAGGGCTTTGTAATCCACCACCTGTTCTGGTGTAATACCCAGTTTATTTTTTACCCCTTGGGTGCTATATTCTTCCAGTCCAGTGGAACTGCCGCTTTTTAATGCCTTATGGCTGAGATAGAGAACTGTAATTGACTTTTGCGGATCGATGAGTTGAAATAGGTCGCGATCGCCCGTTAAAATTTTTACCTGATACCCTTCATCAGTCGCCCGATGTGCCAAGGTGGCTAAAACATCATCAGCCTCATAGCCCGGAACCGCCAATACGGGTAAATTCAACGCCGTCAGCAATTCTTTGAGATTCTGCAAATCTGGGATAAAATCTTCCGGTGTCTCCGGTCTATCGGCTTTATAGGTATCATCCGCTTCGTGACGAAATGTGGGCAATTCCAGGTCAAACGCCACCGCCATCGCCTGAGGTTGCTGGGAACTGATCACCTCTAATAAGGACTTGAGAAAGCCAAAACACACACTGGTGGGTATTCCACTCTTGGTTCGTAGTCCCCCATCTCGTCCTTTAGCGAAGGCGTAATAGGAACGAAACGCGAGAGAATGACCGTCAACCAGAATAAATAGTGGTTTTTCTGCCGTTGTTGAATCGGCAGAGGGAGAGGCGTTAGGCACAGGCATTGATTGAGACATAGGCTCATTTTAGCTTAATCCATGAGAAGCCCCCTGCCCTACTCGTAGGGAGACGTGGGATGAATCGCCAGTCAACCCCAAGCCCGAAAATCGACGAATTACTCATTGGGACGATATTGGTTTTCTCTGTAAGAATTCGAGCCGTTTAAACCCGGTATAGCAATGATGTCACAGTTTGCTGATTTTCGGTAAATATACTCAAGCAACTGTTCAGCTTGAGCAGTTTGCTCTAGGAACAAGCTGATACAACTGCCTCAATCCAAGAGCGGCAACTTTTCCGAACGCCTCAGTTTGGAGTACGCCGCCAGTTAGGTGGGGGAGAGCCTGTGGACTGTTCAAGTGCCGTCACTGTCAGGATGAAGCAGGAAGTAAAGGAAGTAAGCGGCAAAGTTGTCCACTTGTGGGTAGCTTTGAGTCCGTTTTCTGTAACTGTAACGGTTCTCCACCTTTGGATTTAATAGAAGTCTTCATTTGGAGGTATAGGCAATTTGTCAAATAATTGTTACAATTTTTAATATAGCTTGGGAACGGTTGACCCGTTCACAGAACATAGCCCTTGCCAAATGCAGGCTTGTGTCATCTGAACGTCCATTTTTTCTAGCATTCAAGGAGATAACCATGTCCCAACCCATGCAACTTTCCCTAGAACAACAATTTAATATCCGCTCGTTTGAAACCCAGGTGCAGAAAATGAGCCGTGAGCAAGCTCAAGACTTTCTGGTTAAGCTCTACGAGCAAATGATCATGCGTGAAAATATGTACAAGGAGTTTCTCAAACATGAATGGGGTCTAGAACCCAGTTAAAAGTACGAGCAGTGGTCCCTGTGTAGTGGGCGACCTCCGTCTCTTGCTCGGTTCCTACGGTGGAAAGGAGCTGGGGATGCTGGGGCGTCAACTCTAGTAAGGCTTTGGTCGGAATGGAATAAGTTGTAAGTAATGCGTCATCAAGCGTTGGATTGATTGGCTCGAAGACTTCATTCTCTGAAACACACAACGCCACATCAGTGACAAGAGAGTGTAGCGAACTGGCTGAAATGATTAGCTCAACAATGATTTAGTACAATTAAGCAAGAATACTCTTGTCCTCATCTAGGAATAAAGGGTCGTTCAACAATAAAATCGTCGATTGTCCTGGTATTTTCTTAGAGACAAAGCAAAACTTAATCATAGACATCCCCTAAGCGGTAAGCTTGAATCCGTAAGCAGCCCAACGCCAAACCTGCTTTGACGCTGGGATCTGTGATAAAACAAACATTTTCCTATCTTATGTTTCAGCGTTGCTTAATTTGCACCGATTTTGCCGATGGTTTGTATCGGTTGGTCGAGTTTGTACCCAGTTTAGCGGCTAATGGTATCCAAAGGATTATCTTTCTTCATAGCGTACCATTGTGGGAGGAAGGGGAAATTCCCCGGATAGATGAGGAAGGAATTACCCGCGCTCGCGATCGCCTGCAAGCTGGATTGAAAACTATACCGGAGGGTGTAGAGGTTCACATCGAAGTTCTCTCAGGGCGTCCTGTGGACAATATTCCTAAAGTAGCCAAGCGTTACGAAGCTGATGTGATTCTGACGGGGATGGAAAGCCGCAATTTTTTACAAGAAAAGCTGTTTGGTAGCACTACAGCCGGATTAGCGAGGAACTATACCACTCCCCTGTTGATTCTGCGTCCCCAACTGGTTTCGACTTATACCTGTGAAGAACTCGAGCTGCGCTGTCAACATTTATTCCGCTATTTTCTGATTCCTTATAACGGCGGTAAGGCTTCGGAGCACCTGTTGCAAAAGGTGAAAGCTTATGCTCAAAAGCGCCCGGATCACTCACTATCTGAGTGCCTGTTAATGTGGGTGATTGAAGAAGTGGGACGTAAACCTGTTTCCAAAGAGCAACAAGTCCAAGTAGCACAAGAAAAGCTGAAGCAGATTAAAGCTGACTTAGAAGCGCTGGGTTTGCAAGTTAAGACAGAAGTCCGAGTCGGTAATCCTTATCTGGAAGTTTTAGATGTGGCGACAGTGTTTGACATCAGCGCGATCGCGGTTTCCTCCGAAACAATCGGCAGTATTATTGAATTGCCTATCCGTAGCTTTGCTGGGGAATTAATGCGGCGTAGTTGGCATCCCGTTCTCTTCTTTCCACCACCGAGTTAAATTGATTGGTCAGGGAACTTTTGCTATACTAGCTTGGCAAAGCCCTGCCGTAGCTGTTGCGCTCGCTGCCTGAGTTCAGCAATCAACTCATCTTCTCCCAAGACAACACCACCTCTGGTAATTTGTTGCTTCGCTTGAAGTTTGTGCGCCAGTTGATGGCAGAGCTGGCATTTGCCTAAAATACCCATAATTGATGGGGAAAATTTCGCAAAAACGAATTCATCTTCTGAAGTAAACCCCTTTTTGTCAATTCGCTGCGATAAGTCTTCGTGAGGGTTTGAATGAGGTTTGAGCTTGTTGATAAATTGGGCAACAGCAACAACCTCTTTTTGGCGATTCAACAGGGGCCACGCCAAGATTGTATAAGTACGGTAGCCTGTTTTTTTGTCCGTTTTCTTGGCTTGCTCTGAACGGGGATCATCGTAGACATCAAAGGGAATATTGATCATGTTGGACGAGTGGGCAGCTAAACCGACAATTCCCTTGTTCATCGGGATATCAATGATTAAAGACCCCCCTTTTCCATCCTCAGCGATTAAAGAACCCACTTCCTTCTTGTGCTGATCGATTAAAAAGATACTAGCGCGATCGGCACTCAGCAAGTCTCCAGCTTTACGAGTGATACGACCTAACATTTCACAAAGAGTGCGTACCAAATCCTGTAACGCTTTATCGACTGTATCTTTTTCGACAGAAAAATAGGAGTTAATTTGATTCTCACCCGAATTGAAGGCTACAGAAGATACAGAGGTGAGCGATGAGTCTTGTCCCTCCAAGCCAGCCACTTCTCGCCAATCCAGTCCTAATAGCTGGCAAATTTGCAGAAAGTTCAGCCGATTAACTGGCTGACCTTTGAGAAAAAGATTATTAATTACAATAGGTAGCGATCGACCTAGCTGCTCAGCTAGCTCTTGCTCTTGTCCGTTACTCTTATATCTCCAAGCTTGTTCGACAGCTTGGATATATTTAGGATGCACACTCAATGTTTTTGACATCGACATCATACAGGAGTAGCGGAATTCTACTTTAAGGATACAATAACTTTCCCGGAGCTAGCATCAGCCAATTAACGTAATCTGAATACGATATTTGTCTTAGTACACCTTTATCATTCGTCAGGGAACAGGGAACAGGGAACAGGGAACAGGTAAGGTAGAATTTTGAGTTAACCTCCCCCTGCTCCCCCTGCTCCCCCTGCTCCCCCTGCTCCTGATAACTGATAACTGATAACTCCCCCATATCCCCCACACCCGACACCCCACACCCGACCTACTTTTCCTTTGCCTCGTCCGGGGACTTGGCATCAAAGTAAGCTTCCAACACCTGCTTAACCATCGGTGCAGCTACGGAACCGCCACCACCACCAGAATGTTCAGCAAAAGCGACCACGACAATCTCGGGTTTATCAAATGGCGCAAAGGCACCAAACCAGGCGTGAGGCTTTCCAGGTGGCGCTTCGGCTGTGCCACTCTTTCCAGCTACCGGCGGTAGATGAGGCACATTTAACACTTGTCCCGTACCACCATCAACCACCGCTCGTAATCCCTTACGTAGTGTCTCTATCGTTGAAGGCTTCATTTCCATTGACACCCGCCAATTGCTTAACGCCTCATTGTCTTTATGTAAATGCGGTTTAACTCGATAGCCACCATTAGCCGGAACAGCAAACATGACTGCCACTTGCAGGGGTGTTGCCTGAGTAAATCCCTGACCAATGGACATATTCACGGTATCTCCCACTGTCCATTCCCAGTTGAAGCGCTCCCGCTTCCAGGTATCATCCGCAATCAAACCGGCAGCTTCTTCAGACAACTCAATTCCCGTGGGTTGACCAAATCCATAGTTCCTTGCCCATTTAATCAGAGTCGGTCCACCTACCCCTTTGCCAATTTGACCATGAAACGTATTACTACTCCACGCCATAGCTTGCTGGTATCCCAACGGGCCAAAACCGGCACGGTTCCATTCGCCAAAGGATGTACCCCCAACATTCAGGGCGGCAAAGGTGGGCAACACGGTACCTGGTCCAAATTTCCCTGACTCCATACCCGCTGTTTGGGTCACCACCTTAAACGTACTCGCCGGGGGAAATCCGCGCATCGCCCGATTGACAAAGGGATTTCCTTTCCCCTGCAATTGCTTCCACATATCTGGAGTAATCCGGCTTGAGAAAATGTTGGGATCGAATGTAGGGCGGCTAACCATGGCTAAAACCGCTCCATTTCTGGGATCAAGGGCGACAATCGCACCCTTTTGATTGCCCAATGCGGCTTCGGCTGCCTTCTGGGTCTTTAAATCAAGGGTAATTTGCAGGTCTTTACCTGATTTTGCCTCTTTCTCACCCAGAATCCTCAGAACTCGACCTGCACCATCAACCTCCACTTGCTGACCGCCCCATTCTCCTCGCAGGGTTGGTTCAAAGGCTTCTTCAACCCCCATCTTCCCAGCAACATCGCCCATGCGATACCCTTCAGCGCGACGTTGTCCTAGTTCTTGATCATTCAGTTCCCCGGTATATCCCAAAACGTGAGCACCTACATCCCCATTGGGATAGTCCCTTACCGCTTCGATATCCACCTCGATGCCATCCAGTTGATGGCTATACTCCTGTAAAGCGGTGATTTGGGCAGGTGAAAGCCCCCGTTCAATTCGGATCAGCGAGGGTGAATCAAAGCCAGCCCGTTCGACTCGTTTTTGAATCTCATCTTCGGGAAGATCTAACAGTTGGGATAGACGTTGGCGCGTTTGGGGCCATTCATCTTTTTTCAGCGCCACGGGCCATAAGAACACTGAATGAGACAAGCGAGAGCTGGCAAGCACTTTGCCCTGGCGATCGAAAATATTGCCCCGCACTGGTTGCTTCGGCACCAGCCGAATCCGGTTATTTTCAGCCAGTTGTCGGTTACGTTCTCCCTGAACCAACTGTAAGTACGCCAAACGAGAACCCATTGCCCCGACTAGGAACAAACTGACAATCAGCATGACAATGACCGATTGGTAATTGCGTCCAACGGTACGGGGTGTCGTTTGGCGACCTCCGGAATAGGGCTGAATCACGGTCATAGTAAACGGCTTCTCAACTCTCTTTAGTAGTTTGTACTCAGTCTAGTGTTGATTGTGACGCTTTTTTCACAGAAGTGGCTTATCTGTGCCAAACTAGGTCGTTAACCCAGTCGCATCAAGGTGAAATAATAGCGCATCCTTTCCTCGAATGCATTTTTAGCGGGTCAATTCTTTGAAGCCACCCCGCCAGGTTAGTAGACAGATAAAATAGACCCAAGTATAAAAAATAAGGATTAACGAATTCACATTGGATCGGGTTTCATTGGTTAAATCAGGGCGACTTTGCGCTAGTGAATGAATTATTATGTTTCAACCTTCCGTTAAAGACCAACGCGCTCCGGATGCTACGGCTGAGCTTGATGTTGAACTCCGCAAGGTTTTCAAGGTTTTCAATGGCGAGACCGCGGTTCGGGGAATTGACTTGAAGATCCGACGGGGAGAATTTTTTAGCATTCTCGGTCCATCGGGTTGCGGTAAAACGACTACCCTGCGTTTAGTGGCAGGATTTGAGTCTCCGTCTGCAGGTGAGGTTTTGATTCAAGGGCAACCCATGAATCACATACCTCCTCACCGCCGACCTGTCAATACAGTATTTCAAAGTTATGCTTTATTCAATCACCTGACGGTTGCGGAAAATGTCGCCTTCGGGTTGCGACTGAAAAAGCTCAAGGGGACAGATGTTGAGGAGCGAGTCAAACAAGCCCTCAAACAGGTGCAAATGGAAACTTATAGCAATCGATTTCCCGCTCAACTGTCTGGAGGACAACAACAACGGGTAGCATTAGCACGAGCCTTGGTGAATCGTCCTACTGTTCTATTGTTGGACGAACCCTTGGGGGCGTTAGATTTTAAGCTTCGCAAAGAAATGCAGGTGGAACTCTCCAACTTGCATCAGGATTTGGGGTTAACGTTTATTATGGTGACCCACGACCAAGAAGAAGCCTTGAGCCTGTCTGATCGGATTGCCGTGATGGAGGCGGGGAAGATTGAACAAGTGGGCAACCCCACTGAAATCTACGAACGTCCCCGTACCCCCTTTGTGGCTGATTTTATCGGTGATACGAATCTGTTTAAGGGTCGCCTGCACGCTGCTGATGCTTCTACGCTACAAATTATCACGTCCAGCGGTTTGGAGATGGTTGTGCAATCCTCTGACGCCAAAGAATGGGCGAGTAACTCTAAAGAAATGGTGGTTAGCGTGCGTCCGGAGAAAATTCGGTTGAGTCTTTCACCACCCAACTCAACCGTGAATTGCTTTGAAGGTAGTCTCAAACATGTTATGTATCTGGGAACTCACGTTCACTTGGTCGTGGAACTCCTAACCGGCGATCGCCTGACGGTTATGCTGCCGAATAATGCTATGAACAAGCTACCCGAACCCCATACCTCAGTGTATGCCCGTTGGGCAACGACCGATTGTATCGCGTTAGAGGAGTAATCACCATGGCACAATCAGGAGTCAGGTTGTTTTTAGCTGAATTGGAGTCGCACTGTAACTCGAGTGCGATCGCGACGTTCCTCAATAGTGATGGCGAGTCGTTTGCCATTGACCTTAATCGTC
The DNA here is from genome assembly GCF_040218245.1 of Coleofasciculus sp. E1-EBD-02. Classification (NCBI taxonomy): domain Bacteria; kingdom Bacillati; phylum Cyanobacteriota; class Cyanophyceae; order Coleofasciculales; family Coleofasciculaceae; genus Coleofasciculus; species Coleofasciculus sp. E1-EBD-02. The sequence goes on from NZ_JAVJQN010000030.1 coordinate 15,472, forward strand.
AGGGACATAAGGTAACGTATGGAACAGATTTGGATATCAAGGAATTCTTTGTCGCCAAACTTTTGGGGGGGTGTCAACCTCATGGTTCGTTGATCCTGCGTTCGTTTACGCCGGATATTGACGAATTTACCCAGTTACCCATTAAAGAATTACGTGGCTATGTCCTACAAGGGACGGGAAATGATCTGGAATTTGAGAAACTTCCCCCCAAGGTCATGTTTGCCTGTCACAACACCGATGCCGAAACTGGGGAACCTTTACCCCTAGAACAATCTGTCCGCTATTGCTAAAGTTTGTTCGTCCTTTGTCATTTGTCATTCGTCATTTGTCCTTTGTCCTTCGTCCTTCGTCAAGGAACAGGGAACAGGGAATTCTTAGTTGTCCTGGGTTGTTGACCAATGACGATTAATGACTGGTTGCTAATAGCGTTAAAGCCATGACCAATGACCAATGACCAATGACCAATGACCAATGACCAATGACCAATGACCAATGACCAATGACTAATGACCAATGACCAATGACTAATCAGCCAAGATCCCGAAAACGACCAAACCGCCGTCAGTTTTTACAGGCGGCGGCTTCAACCTTACCCTGGCTAGCGCTGTCAGGGTGTGGCTGGAGACTGGCGAATGTGCGTCCGGCGGCGGGGAGTCAAGATGATGCCAATCTGTTATACATTTACACTTGGGCTGGCTATACTGACCAAGATTTGTTAGACCGCTTTGAGGAAGAAACCGGGATCAGAGCGATCGCGGATGTCTATGATTCTAATGAAGCGATGTTGGCTCGATTACAGGCGGGTGGCGGGGGCGCTTATAGCATCATTTATCCTTCGGAGTACATGGTGCAAAAGATGATCAATATGGGGATGTTGTTAGAACTCGACCAACCCCGCATCGAGGGTATGTATCGGTTGTTTCCCCGTTTTCAGCAAGCCGACTATGATCCGGGAAATAGCCACTCTGTTCCCGTCAGTTGGGGAACTACCGGCTTGGTTTACAATACCCAGCAAGTCCAACCCCCGCCAGAGGATTGGGATTATCTGTGGGTGTATCAGCAGCAGTTGGCAAAACGGATGACGTTGGTCAATGATGTGCGAGAAGTTATGGGTGCGGCGTTGAAAAAGTTGGGGTATTCTTACAATTCCACCAACGTGGAACATATTCAAGCGGCATATCAAGCTTTGATGGACTTAAAACCTGCGATCGCGTCTTTTACGTCTGATGCTTGGCGTCCCCAGATTCTCAGCGGAGATTTAAAGATTGCCATGTGTTATTCGTCCGATGCCACGGAAATCATGCCAGAAAATGAAGATTTACGCTATGTGCTTCCAGAAAGTGGTTCTTCTCTCTGGATTGATACCCTAGCCATTCCCCAAACCGCTCCCAATGTGGAGGGCGCTTATGCTTGGATTAATTTTATGTTGCAGCCGGATGTCGCCGCACGTATCGTGGAACGCCTAAGTTTTGCGACGCCCAATAAAGCTGCTTATAATCTTTTACCGCCTGACCTGAAAAATGATACCAGTCTATTTCCTCCAGAAGAAGCCCTGGAACGGTGCGAAAATTTGGAACCGTTAGGAGAAGTTGAAGCCGTCTATGACCGCTATTGGACGAAATTGACCAGCTCTTAAATGCTGGCTATGTCAATAATTCATAATTAATACTTATACCGTGTCTACCGACAAAAAAGTTTCCCCCACCTCCTTACCCAATCCCGCAGCCACAGATAGTATGGCTGAATCCTCATTTATCGAAGAACCCACCCGTTCTCGACGCCAGTGGTTAGAACCCTTGGCGTTATTAGGACCGGCTGGACTGTGGCTGTTTTTATTGTTGGTTTTACCCACTCTGATCATCTTTGAGTTGAGCTTGGTTCCTGATATTAAACCAGGGGATATTGTTAACCCGTCGGGACTGGATAACTATCTGCGCGTCTTTGAACCAATCAATCTGCAGGTGATGGGGCGATCAGTCTTTTTTGCAGTAGGTACGATGGCGATTTGTCTGGTGTTGGGGTTTCCGGTAGCCTACTGGATTGCTCAGATGGCACCGAAGCGCTGGCAGAATTTACTCCTGTTAGGGTTTATCCTACCCAATTTTACCTCTTCCCTGTTGCGCTCTTATGCCTGGATTACGATTTTGCGACCCACCGGGGTACTCAATAGCATCTTAACCTCGATTGGTTTACCCGCGTTGGAACTCTTAAATACCAGTTCGGCGGTATTAATTGGTATGGCGTATAGTTATTTACCGTACATGGTATTGATTCTCTATGCGTCCTTAGAGAAATTAGATCGGCGTTTATTGGAAGCGGCGGCGGATTTGGGTGCTAATCCGGTGCAAACCTTCTGGAAGGTAACTATACCCCAAACCTTTTCCGGTATTGCGGCGGGTTCGATTCTGGTGTTTATTACCGCTTTGGGGGATTTCGTTGATCCGGAGTTGTTAGGGGGGGCTTCCAGCATGACGGTATCCCGTCTCATTTACAACCAGTTTCTGGGCGCAACCCAAAACTGGGGATTTGGTTCAGCGCTGAGTATGGTGTTAATCTTTGCCGTGAGTATTGCGATCGCGCTTTTAATTAAGTACGGGGATATGGAACCGCAACGCTAGTTCGTTCTTTGTTGGCTAATATTCAGCCACTACGCTTTAGCGTTTCTCCCCCAGAAAATTGCTATTTGTTTGAAAAGTCCTAATAGAACGATCACTTGGGTCTAATCTCTTTGGTTAGACCCATTTGATTATGATTATAATTAGGGTCTGCTGAATAAGTCTTGTGGTGAGGGGAGGCAATAGGGAATAGGCAATGGGCAATGGTTTCAACATCTCGACTTCGCTCGATGTTGACCCTGAATTTCGACAGGACTTCGGCGTGAGCGCTCAGTCGAACGCTCAATTGCCGCGAAGCCGAAGGGTCAACCCTCTGTCGAGGGAAAATTTGGTGCTTAGGTCGGCGGAACGTCTGTCAATTGTAGGGGCGGGTTTAGCCGTTTAATTTTGTTATCTACCGATAACCTTTCAACAAAACCCGCCCTGTGTCATAAACAACAGATATACGTTTACCGAACACTAATGGGTTCAGTCGGTTGATTCAAACCCCGTTCTGCCAGCACCGTATTTTCGAGAACCGTAAGCGCTTGCTTGTATTGGGGATCTTCGATTGTGGCACGTAACATCGGTTGTGTAACCAAACGCCGCTGTTGAGCGCGAGTTAAATCAATTTTCACATCAGGGCTAATTCCTTTGTGATTAATATCAATCCCACTGGGAGGATAGTAGCGGGAAATCGTCACCGCTAAACCTGAACCATCAGATAAAGAATGGACAGACTGCACAACAGCTTTACCAAACGTCGTCGAACCGACAACTCTCGCCCGTTTATTATCCTTCAGCGCACCCGCTAGAATTTCACTGGCGCTAGCTGAATAGCCATCAACTAAAACAACCAGGGGAAGCTGAGTTAGTGCGCTTTGGTTGGCAGAAAACTTTTGTTCTCCCCCTTTGCGATCAATGGTGTGGACAATCTCACCCTCATCGAGCCACATCCGGGCAATTTCAATACTGGCGTACAATAATCCACCAGGATTACCACGCAAATCTAAAACATAACCATTCACATCTTGGCTATTCAGATTGCGAATTGCCCGTTGCATTTGTTCAGGTGCGTGGGAACTAAATTCATCAATGCTGATATAACCCACCCGCATTTGACCTTCCTGCTTGAGGGTATAGTGTACAGACGGTAGCTCAATCTGAGCGCGGGTTAAAGTAACATCAAAGTGATTTTGCCCTTGACGAGATATTTTCAGAGTGACGGATGAGCCAACTTCGCCCCGAATTAACGCCGAGGCTTCTTCCGCACTCATCCCTTGAGTGGATTTGCCATCAATGGCGATAATTTTGTCTCCAGATTTAAGTTCGGCTTTGAATGCTGGTGAATTTTCAATCGGCTCAATAATAACCAGCTTCTGGGTTTTCTCATCAACGCCCATGCGAATCCCGACGCCAGACAGTTCACCTGCTGTTTGATCCGTTAAGGCTTTGAATTGTTCGGGTTCTAAAAAGCGAGTGTAGGGATCACCGATGGGTTCTAGGGCGTCGCGAATGGCTTTGTAGGCTTGTTCGGAAGACGTATAATTGCGATTGAGTAGCTGTTGACGGGTCGCTTGCCAATCCACTTGATTGAACGAGGGATCAACGTATTCCTGATTAACAAGTTGCCAAACTTCATCAACAACCGTCTTCGGACTATCCTCAAGCGCCGCAAAGACGGAGCGATTACTGCCAATTGGGGCTAACCATGATAATGTGGCTGTTGTTGCGATCGCACCCGTTACGAGGATGCTTTTCAGCCAAGGGAAGGTTTTAGAATATTGATTCATGGGAAATACGTCGAACAGACTATGGGTTGGTTTAAAGCGGACAGTCAAAGCGTACCCAGTCGTTAGCTGCAATCATTAGCATTCCGTTACATAAGACTTACCCAAAGTTACCTACAGGCGGACATCTTTGGAACTTACTTCCTGTTTCATCCTGGTGGTGACGGCACTCGACCAGTCCACAGGCTAACACCACCTAACTGGCGGCTATCTCTTTGACCTACCTATCTTTGACCTACCTAACTGTGGTTTTTGGCTAGATAGGTCTACCAATAAAGTATACATACTTGCGGTGGTAACCTTCATCAAGACAAGTCTCTCCGCAGTTTTGGGTAACAATGGGTAGAGGTGTCCAAGGACTTAGTTCAAGTTACTCACCTTGAGTAGGGATAGCATGGTTCTGGCGGCATCGAATCCGTCTATTACTACTATACTCAACTTATCTGGCTAATTTCCAGAAATTTTGTGCCAGTTGACCTATTGTCCTGGTGATGAAGACAATGGCTTCGCCTCGGACAGTCAGAGTGAATCAAGTGGTAAGCCTCAGTGAGACGATTGATAACACGCCATTGGCTACGGGTTGCGCGTTGGCTACTGTCTAAGCAACGACTACGCTGGTTAGGCTTAGGGCTATTGAGCCTAGTCGTTATTCTTAGTATAGGGTTACTTGCAAATATCTTCAGATTGTCGGCAGGAGCCGCTTCACCTGTAGATACATTCTTTGTTTTGGGGGGAAGTATTCGCCGGGAGGTTTATGTGGCTCAGTTAGTGAAAAACTATCCCCAAACTCCGATTTTGATTTCTCAAGGCTCTGATGAACCCTGTATTTTGCTCATATTCCAAAAGTATAACGCGCCCATGGGTCAGGTTTGGTTAGAAAAATGTGCGGATTCCACGTTTGGTAATTTCTACTTCGGGATTCCGATTTTACGGCAGTGGGGGGTACGTCATGTTCAGTTAATTACCTCTCCCACCCATTTACCACGAGCGGGGTGGATGGCGCAAATTCTGTTGGGAGCAAATGGGATTTGGGTTGATGTGGATACGGTGCAGGAACAGGGAATTCCGGGGAATCAGGAATCCTGGTGGAAGACGGGACTAGATGTGACGCGCAGTCTGGTTTGGGCGCTGTTGAGTCAGGGAATTCAGCCCCACTGTTCCGAGGTTACGCCACTGACTGAGGTTGATTTAGATGCTTGGCAAAAGTCAGGCTTTGATTGTGAGTATCAAGGGTGGTTGAAGCTGGATTATTGATTAGCGAAGCGCTGGTGTCTAAAAAATAGCTGGCTATCACCGTAGTAGGATGTCACAAATTCCGAGGTGGTTTCCAGATGTCCGATAAGTTGGGCGTTTTGGCGATAACTTGGCTCGTCTATGATGTCAGCTTTCTGGTCAGCGTTTTCGTCTCCTACGTTTTGGGGAACAACGGCATAGAGGGAAAATAAACGGGTTCCAGCCGGAATCGTGGCAAGATCATCTCTGAAATCATGGGGTGGATTTTCAGGAAATTGAATAGTGGGATTGGGAACGAGAAAAAGGCGATAGGGATAAAAGGGATCAGGTTCTGGATGACCCGTTTGGTCGATTTGGGCAAAGCCTTGCAAATAGAGTTTGCGGGGAAATTTGCTGACGCGGCGGAAGATTAAATTGATGAATTTAGGACCTAAATCATTTTCTGCGGGAACGATATTAGACAATTCATTGGCAAAGAAATTATAGTTATTGCCTTGACCGCTAAGGGAAACCAACGCTGAGACATTTTCCGAGGGTTGACCGTCCACCAAAAGCTTGAGGGCTAACCCTGGAGCAAATCCGCGATCGCTGGGATCACCGGTGAGGGATAATCGTAGCAGACCGTAGTCAGCACCTTTAAATAAACCAGTAAACGGACTATTTGGGGTTGGGATTAACTTAACCTTAGCAACACTGGCGTGGGCGTGAATGGCTTTGTTCCATTTGCGGGGTGCTTCATCGGATAAGCGATCCATTTTGATGCTCAAAAAGGTAAAAAATAAACCGATAACGTCAATTTTTTTCAGTGGCGGTAGGGTATCGTAGCGGGATGCTAAAATTCTTTGCTGCCACATCAAGTCCTGCTTTTTGGCAGCCGTCCAGGATTCATAGTCGCTAGGTAGGGGTTCTAGATTGTGGGCATTATGCCAAAATTTTTGTAGATTTTTCATGGGGGCTTCCTTTGGCTTCCCCCTTTTGAAGGGGGACGGGAGGGGGATCTATAAGGGGGAACGAGAGGGGTTGGGGGACGGAAGGGGGATATATAGGGAAAATCGAAGCGAGATCGAACAAGGGAAGAGGGAGATCTGATCGGGGGTGTCGCAACGCTTCGTGAGTTACTATTCCCTATCCCCTATTGCCTATTCCCCAATCTCAACAATTAATACCCCGAAACACCAACTTTACGCCAGGGGGCAAAGGCATTTTGTACACCAAATAAAGCGGGGCTGACGGTGGGGTAATGGCGGCGCAAGACACTTAACATACTGTTGTTGTCAATCCAATCTAAACCCCATTGAGTGTAGACTTCGGCGGTGTAGTCTTTGGTGAAGAAGCGATCGCTCTTGAGTCGTCGGGATGCCATTAGGATAAAGATACGGAAAGCTGTATCACTAAAGCCAAACCCGGCGGGTGGGTTTTCGGCAAACATACCCACCATTAAATCAACGCTGTTGATGTCGTTGTTGTAAACGTCCCGGAGTTCCTTTGCCCATTGCGGGTTTTCGGTGATGTCCTCAAAGGTTTTGACTCGTTCACGACCAATGAGTTCACGGAATTGATTATAACGGGGAACGCCGCGTTCGCGATCGCGTAATATATCGACAGCCGCTAAATCGAAGACTTCGCCGTTATCCCGGACTAATTGCTGTAGGAAACGTGGGTAGTTATGTAAGGTAATCGCCCCAGGATGAGTAATGCCAAAGGAGTAGAATAAATCGGGCATACCTACTTTATCGACTAGCGCCCGACTACGATTTCCTGATACTTCAAATAGATTTTCGGTAAATCGCAATTCTCCGTTTTCCAGAGAGTAAAATTCAAACTCATCTGGCATTAAGGGATGCATCCGATAGACGGAGACAAATTCTTCGGTGAGATAGTAGGGGGCAGTATGATGATCTGTAGCTGATCCGACAATACCACTGAGGAGTTCCCCCTCTCCGATGCGCCCAAATAATCGTTTAACATGTTGACCCAATAATCCCCACCAGTTGGCATTCATGGCGATTTCTAAAGCTGGATGTCCTAGGATTGCAGGCGTCCATTCAACGGTATGGATTTTGGCGAGTAAGGCGGCGTTAATTAGTCGGGCGTGGTTGAACAGATCATCGTCTTTCCAGTCGGGATATTCGTTTTTGAGATGATCGCAAATCGTATTGTGTTCTTTGACAAATAGAGTATGTAACATACTCAATCCCACCCACCAGTTCTCATCAAAACCAACGAGATCAACGCCATTTTCAGGGTTGATGGGTAATAATTCATCCTCGCCGATAATTAGCTTGCCATCGACATGAGTCCGCAGCTTATTAATGGTTTCCTTGTCACTGCCATAAATTTGCGACGCATCCCACCAGTGAGTAACTCGGTTAAGAAAGGTCGGCGGATTTTGGCTATCTCCGTCGGGGCGAGTTGAGTCGGGTAACGTTGCGCCTACTTCTAGCGGTCGATAGTCTTGGGGCCAGGGATCGTCTGCTTCGAGAGGAATCTCAATTTTCTTGTCTAATGTACCTCCATGGGCGAACCAGTCATGGGTTTGAAATTGAATCCAAGAGGCGGCATGTAGGTTTAATGTGCTAGCGGGTACAAATTCATCCCGCGTCAGTAATTTGCGGCTAATTGTACGCGGATTGGGTTCGAGTAAATTCTTTTGGTCAGGGTGAGTATATTGGAGGGGAACATTGCGTCCAAAACGAGAACCTGCCCGACCCATTTCTGGCTGTTCCAGGTCGTTAAAACTCCCGTCGGCTGTGCGAATCTTGAGATGGTCACCCTCTGGACTAGGTGTTGGTTGTGTCCCCTCACCTTGGGTCGGTAATTTTGCGGTATCATGTAGATTTTCTTCCCGCAGTCGGTTCCGGAACTTGAATAACTTGACTAATGCCAGGGGAACGGGGAATTGATGCCAAGGTTTTTGCTGACCTTGACCTGATTGGGATGATTTAGTCATCGTGTTAATTCCTTTTATTTAGATACAATATTTAACAATTCTGTCAAACCGCAATCGGAACTAAAACCAATACTATTCATAGTAAATCTCTATCTTATTTCCGACAAGCCCTTTCAGCAAATTTCCTGAATTAATCTCAACTCTCCCCAATTTATCCCAATTTTTGTTCACTCCTAGAATGTTGGGGCAACCGAGGCAGTAATGGATTGCTAGTTTTAATGATTCGTGAAAACTAATGGAGCTGAAAACCTTGCCAAGTAAGAATTCCTTGTCCCTACCTACTTGTCTTATGGTGCTAACACCCCTCAGCCCATTCGCCATAAAATCTGGATACTTTTAACAAAACTTAAAATACCTCGCCATTTTTTTCAGGAGTTGCCATAATCAAAAAATTAGAATATTCTGGACTTTTATCGCCATCTGACAAAAAGGCATAGCTCCGAATCAAGTCCGGAAATGCCAACATAAGTAGGTTGGTGGAAATAAACTCAACCTTATGAAGTTATGTTAACAAGCCTCAAACCTTTACAAATGACAAATGACAAATGACAAATGACAAATGACAAATAACAAATGACGAATGACGAATGACATGACAAATGACAACGATATCATTTTTCAACCGTTAACATTCCGAAACCTCACCGTCAGTAATCGCATCTTTCGCTCAAATATTTCCGGCAGATTCGATAACTATGACGGTTCCGGAAACCAAGTCCGAATCAATTGGGAACAGAAGTTTGCCCAGGGAGGCGTCGGCGCGATTATTTCATCGTTCACGCCAGTACAAATTCGCGGACGAATCCTACCAAACTATGCCACAATTGACCGAGATGACCGTATTCCATTCTGGCGTAAACTTGGTGAGGTGGTGCATGAATACGACTGTAAATTTATCATGCAACTGAGCCATTCTGGGCGTCAGCAGGATGTGAGTGGCGTAGAAAACCTTAATTTAAAAGCCCTCAGTTCAACCAGTATCACAGAATCGTTTCATGGTTTTGAATGCCAAGCCATGACCAAGGCTGAGATTCAAGAAACAGTTCAGGCGTTTGCGGCGGGGGCGAGACGGGCGCGAGAGGCGGGACTGGATGGCGTGGAACTGCATAGTGCTAATGGTTATTTAATTACCCAATTTCTCAGTTCTGGGATTAATGACCGCAACGATGAATATGGGGGATCATTAGAAAATCGCGCTCGCTTTTTGTTGGAGATTATTAAAGCCATTCGTCAGGAAGTGGGTGATGATTTTCACCTCCAAGCTAAGATTAGTGCGGTGGAGTATAATAATGCCGTGATTCCGTGGGAAAAGCCAGGGAATACGCTAGAGGATTCGATTCAAGTCTGTCAGTGGATGGAAGCGGCTGGAGTAGATGCCATTCATGTTTCTACGGGGAGTATATTTCCTCATCCCTTGAACCCTCCGGGTGAATTTCCCCGCATCGAGGCGATGCGCTGGTATGATTTGATGTTATCCAGTGGAATTCATACCTTTCGCAACTATTTATTATTTCGGTTTCCCCTGTTGTATCCGATTTTCTTATTCTTATGGAATCGAGTTCAGAAACAGACCCAGGATCAACCGATTCAGGGAGTAGAGGTAAAAGCGCAAGCTTTGAACGAGTCGTTCCAGAAGTTCGTGAGTTCTGAACAGATGCAGGAACTTCTACAAAAGTATCAGGGGGTTAGCCTTAATCACGCGGCTGAGATTAAAAAGCAGGTGAATATTCCCGTGATATGTACTGGAGGCTTTCAACAGGCGTCCTATATTCGTCGGGCTATTCAGGAGAATTTCTGTGATGCGGTGAGTATTGCCCGTCCTTTGGTGGCGAATAATGACCTAGTGCATCAGTTTAAGGCAGGAAAAGACTTGCCTGAGCGCCCTTGTACTTACTGCAACAAATGTTTACTTAACGCCTTAGAAAACCCCCTGGGCTGTTATGAGTTAAGTCGCTATAATAATTCCGAGGAAATGATTGCCGAAATTATGACTGTGTTTGACAATGCACCATGTTGGTGACGGGAATAGGGGAGAGAATTGGGCGGGTTTAGTAACATTATGGTGACAGCAAAAAATAATAGGAAAAACTAACTGCATCTACTGGCGTGACCCAACTAAAATGGTTCAATAGATTGGCTTCGTAGTGAAGGATTCAGCCCTCTTTAGCTGACATCAAGGTTTAAATACAGAATAGCATAAATCACTAATTATTAATTATGGAAGAATCAACGCCATTAAAGTCAAAAAGCAATACTTTTAAGAAACTATTGATTGTGATTGCGGGAGTTATACTCGCTACAATTATTGGTTTAGTTTCTCCCCGATTCTTAAATAATCCTGTCGATTATGCTGATATTAACAATCACTTTAAATATGGTTCAATTGGCAGTGAACCAGAAAATGGAGTACCTTACTGGATTTGGAAAGTTTTACCCGCCGTATTTCCTGACAAATTACCCGGTGAAGGGTATCAATCGTTGGGCTTTCTTTACGAACCCGGACAAGACCGCCCCATTGGGTTTTCTCAGCGTCGCGTTTTGATTGACCGTGTTGGCTTAAATTGTGCGATTTGTCATGTGGGTTCACTGCGGGATACGCCTGAAAGTGAACCTCAACTTATCCCCACGATGCCCTCAAATACGGTTAATCTACAAGGGTATATTCAGTTTCTAGGCAAAACGGCGTTGGATGAACGATTCACTCCTAACCGAATCCTAGCTGAAATTGACGCCCAAGGGGGAACGTTTAATCCGATTCAGAAGCTGATTTATCGTTATCTGGTTATTCCCCAAACTCGCGATGCGTTGATTACTCAAGCAAGTCAACTGGCTTTTTTAAATGAACAACCGGATTGGGGTCCAGGACGGGTGGATACATTTAATCCTTATAAATCAATTCAATTTAGCTTCCCCATGGATGAGTTGGAAGAAGATGAAAAAATTGGCACGGCGGATTTACCCTCTATCTGGAATCAAAAACCCCGTGAAGGATTGCAACTGCATTGGGATGGGGATAATAAATCGGTTCATGAACGTAATTTAAGTGCGGCGTTGGGTGCAGGAGTGACACCAGTTACAGCGGATTTGGAACGGATTAAACGGATTGAGGATTGGTTGTGGGAACTTCCATCACCAGCTTATCCGTACCCGATTAATCAGGAATTAGCAGCTAAGGGTCAGCCCATTTATCAAAATAATTGTGCCAGTTGTCATGCCTTTGGTGGGGCGAAAGTGGGTAAAGTGACGCCGATTGGGGAAATTGGGACTGACCCGCATCGGTTAGATTCTTATACCTACGAGTTACTGTCTAATCAAAATACCCTGTTTGTCGGGACGCCGGAACGGTTCAAGAATTTCCGTAAGACTGATGGTTATGCCAATATGCCATTAGATGGAATCTGGTTGCGATCGCCTTATTTGCACAATGGGTCTGTACCGACGCTACGAGACTTGTTAGAGGCTCCAGACAACCGTCCTCAAGTATTCTATCGCGGGTATGATGTGTTTGCTCAAGAGAATGTCGGTTTTGTCTCAACGGTTGCCCAAGAGAAGGGAACGCAGTATTTTAAGTTTGACACTACCGTACCGGGCAATAGTAACAGGGGTCATCTGTATGGCGTCGAACTTTCGTCGGAGGATAAAACCGCATTGGTTGAGTATCTGAAAACACTTTAAGTTTTTTAGAATCAGGAGTAAAAATCATGAATGCTTATGCAAAATGGTTTAGTCGCATGGTCTGGTTAGGTATTGTGGTGAATATGTTTTTTGTGATTCCCCTCTGCTTTTTTCCAGACGTTTTGCTTTCGCTATTAAAGATGCAAATACCCGTGCCAATTATCTGGGTGCGGGCAGCTGGACTCTTACTACTGGAACTAAGTATTTTGTATATTCCGGGGGCAATTGATCCTTATCGCTACAAAGCAACCGCTTGGATGTCAGTGGTCGTCACACGCGGCGCGGGCGCTACCTTTTTTCTGAGTGCTGTTTTGTTCTTTGGGCAAGCGTTAGGATTTCTTACAATTGCTTTAGTTGATGCATTCTTCGTGATTGTCCAAGGAACTCTGTTATTCTTAGCGATGAAGACTCAACAACCTGAAATGCCGGAAACCGTTCAAGAGTTTTCCTAAATCGGTCATTTTTGCAGAAGTTAAATGGGTAGGGGCGACCCGATGGCATTCCTTAACAATTGGAGTTGACTCAATTATAGCTGTCGCCATAAAGGTGAGAATATTTAAGGCTGAAACAAACCTGTATCAATAATAAATTGTCTGTTCTCTGCCTGAGCGCCTTCTGCCTTTTGCTATAGATAGGGTCGCCTTCTACTCTCTCAATTTGCCCAATTGGGATGCTTCCCCATACAGGTTTTTGATTAAACAGAATAGGACTTAATTCAATTCAACAAATAAAGGAGCAATTTTATGGAAAGTACACCATCAAAAATTGGACGAACCATTACCGCGATCGCAATCATTCTAATATTGCTAATTGGTAGTGTCGGATATCTGGCGTGGTATAATCTTTTTCGCGAAGTAGATACCTATTACGAATCAGTCGAAGATCATTTTAAATACGGATCAATTGGCAGCGAAAATGCTGAAGGGGTTCCCTATTGGATTTGGTTAGTATTACCTCGAGTTTTTCCCGATAAACTCCCCAAACCCGGTGGCTATACCTCTCTCGGCATTACCTGGGAAGAAGGACAAGAATTACCTGTTGGCTTTTCCAAGAAAATTATCGGCTTTCCTCGCCAAGGGATAACCTGTGCGCTTTGTCATAGTGCCACCTATCGCCAAACCCCCAAAGATAAACCAACGATTGTTCCCGGTGGACCCTCAAATAAATTTCATCTGCAAGGGTATATTCGCTTTCTCGGTGACTGTGCTACTGATCCTCGATTTAATGCCGACTATATTTTAGATGAAATTAGCTATAATTATGACCTGTCTTTGTTTGACAAATTACTCTATCGGTTTATTATTATTCCCCGCACCCGGAAAGAATTATTAGAACTTAAAGAAACCTTTGCCTGGATGGAAGAACGACCCGACCAAGGACCCGGACGCATTGCCCCCTTTAATCCGGTGAAGTTTCGAGTTTTGGGGTTGCCTGTCGATGATACAATTGGCAACTCGGATATGATGTCAATTTGGAATCAAAATCAACATGAAGGGTTTGCCTTACATTGGGATGGGTTAGAAACATCACTCACAGAAACTGTGAATACTGGGGCGATTGGTGATGGGGCGACGAAGGAGTCAATTAATATTGAGGGATTAAAGCGAGTGGAGGATTATATTCGCCAATTACCGCCACCAAAGTATCCGTACACGATTGACCAAGATTTAGCGGCAAAAGGGAGTCAAATTTTTGAGAGTAACTGCGCCACTTGTCATGCTTATGGTGGCGAACGAACCGGAACCGTTATTCCTATTGATGAGATTGGCACAGACCGCTATCGTTTAGATATGTGGACGCAAGAAGCGGCTGATGCGTATAATGAGTTTGCCGAGGGGTATGATTGGGATTTTGATCAGCTTCGCAAAACTAATGGATATGTGGCGGTAGCCTTAGATGGGTTGTGGTTAAGATCGCCCTATTTGCATAATGGTTCTGTCCCCTATTTAACGGATTTGTTGGAGATACCGGAGCAGCGGACAATGGTGTTTTACAGAGGATATGATGTGTATAATCCGGAAAAAGTGGGCTTTGTTGCTGAAGGCGTAGCGGCGGAGAAAGAGGGATTTAAATATGATACCAGGGTGACGGCAAATAGTAATCAAGGTCATGTTTATGGCACTGAGTTGGCGGCTGAGGATAAGTTGGCGTTGATTGAGTATTTGAAGACGCTTTAATGTTGTCATTTGTTCTTTGTCAACACATCCCTTAAAAAATGGTAAGATTTTGGCATAAGGGTAAAGCCGACAAACCTGCACTCCTGTACCCTTTATTTGTTAAGGGGTGATTATAAATCCCATGACTGACTCTAATAAAACACAACTAACGCTGCAAAAAATCCTGGATAGTCTGGATCATTTAAGGATGGATGAACTGCGAACGCTGCAAAAGGCGACAACTGAGCGAATTCAACGTCGTGTTGATGCTTTGGGTAAGCCACTACTGAGTGATTTAGTGGCAGGATTGGAATGGACTGAAGAGTATAAAGAGAATCCACCTATCTCAGATGCGCGACTCCAGGAAATTAAAGATGGGGCAAGACCAACTGATACTGAATTAGAGTATATTGCTGAAGGGTTGGAAATGGATACTGAGGAACTTTTGCAGATGCTGCGTTTTCGTCAAATTTGAAAGGCACTAAGCCGGGAACTCAAGTTCCGGCTCAAAGCTAAAACCCGTTAAAACGGGTTCATATTATGTCCGGTCAAACACCCCTAATAACAACGCATGAAACTTTTGTTATTACCGCATTAAAATTAGGGGCAATCGTCAGGACATGATTTCAAAGGCGTATCTAGGGCTTGCTGCACTCGTTAGGAAAGTAGACCAGATTTGGGTTTCAAGCCATTTTGTCACCTAACAAGTGCAAGGTTTTGATACATAGACACTCTTGCATCTTAGGATTTTCGCAGACCTAAGCACCAAATTTTACCTCAACAGAGACTTGAAACCATTGCCCATTGCCTATTGCCTATTGCCTCTCCCCACCACAAAACTTATTCAGCAGACCCTATTTATACTGTTTCCCTGTTGCAGAAACACACGATTCAAACAGTTCTTTGTTGCTGCTTTTGTCAGGATTTAGGGTAAGTATTTAACCCAACATGATATGATTTGGGGTTTGCTGCACAAAGCCAAAACCGCAAAGCCCATCAATACTTTGAGCTTTATTGACAGAGGGTTTGATTCAAGGAAATCGGGTAGTATTCTTCATAAGTATGGCATCACCTTGCTCAGGAAAAATGTACCCCCGCTTCCCCCGCTTCCCCAGCTCCCCCGGCTTCCCCAGCTCCCCCGGCTTCCC